>CALAED010000020.1 GCA_937891035.1 uncultured Thermomonosporaceae bacterium
ATCGGCGGCGCCCAGCTGGCCCTCGTGGAAGGCGAACTCGCCGGCCGTGCCGCCGCGCTGTCGGCCGGCGCCGCCGCCGCGACCTCGGCCGATGCGAAGGGGGTCAGGCGGCTGCTTGCGCGCCGGCGGCGCCTGCGCGCCTTCGCCGCCGCGTTGCGGGCCGCCTACGCCGTACGGCCCGGCTGGCCCGCCTGGCTGCGGGCCGACACCGTGATCTGCCGCTGCGAAGAGGTGCCGTACGAGCGGCTGACGACGGCAGCCGACCTGGGGGCCACGGATCCGCGCGCCGTGAAGCTGCTCAGCAGGGCCGGGATGGGCTGGTGCCAGGGGCGGGTGTGCGGCCATGCCACGGCCGCGCTCACCGCTGTGGCGACCGGGCGCGCGCCGGCCGCCGGCGACCTGCTCGGGCTGGCCCAGCGGCCCATCGCCCAGCCGATCCGGCTCGGCGACATCGCCGAGGAGCTGCTCGCCCGGGAGCTGCTCGCCCAGGAGGCACGGGAAAAGGAGAGCCCATGAACGCGTCCCGCACGCCCTGGCATGGCGTCATGGTGGCCACCGCGCTGCCGCTGCGGACGGATCTGTCGGTCGACTTCGACCGGTACGCCGAGCACGTTCGCTGGCTGGTCGACTCGGGCTGCGACGGCGTCTGCCCCAACGGCTCGCTCGGCGAATATCAGAGCCTCACACCCGACGAGCGCGCCGAGGTGGTGCGCACCGCCGTCGCCGCTGTCGGCGGCGACCGGGTGCTGCCAGGCGTCGGCGCGTACGGCGCCATCGAGGCTCGCCGCTGGGCCGAGCAGGCCGCCGAAGCGGGCGCGGCGGGGGTGCTGCTGTTGCCGCCCAACGCCTATCGCGCCGACGAGCGGATCGTGGTGGCCCATTACGCCGAGGTCGCCAAGGCCGGCCTGCCGATCGTCGCTTACAACAACCCGTACGACACGAAGGTCGACCTCACCCCGGCCTTGTTGGCCCGGCTGCACGAGTCGGGCCACATCGTGGCGGTCAAGGAGTTCAGCGGCGACGTGCGCCGGCCGTACGAGATCGCCGAACGGGCGCCTGGTCTCGACCTGCTGATCGGCGCCGACGACGTGCTGGTCGAGCTCGCGATCGCGGGCGCCAAGGGCTGGATCGCCGGTTTCCCGAACGCGTTCCCGGCGGCGTCCGCGGCGCTGTACGAGGCGGCCGTCGGCGGCGACATCGACCGGGCCATGCCGTTGTACCGGGCCCTGCACCCGCTGTTGCGCTGGGATTCCAAGACCGAGTTCGTCCAGGCGATCAAGCTGGCGATGGACATCGCCGGCCGCTACGGGGGGCCGTGCCGGCCGCCGCGGCTGGCGCTCACCGCCGAGCACGAGAAGATCGTCCGGGCCGCGGCCGAGGCCTTCGTGGTGAGCCACGCGAGCGGATGAGCCCGACCGATGGCCGGTGACCTGTGATGCGCACCAAGCATGTCTTCCACGCAGTCGACTCGCACACCGAGGGCATGCCGACCCGGGTGGTGACGGGCGGCGTCGGCGTCATCCCCGGCGCGACGATGGCCGAGCGACGGCGGCATTTCATGGACCATCTCGACCACATCCGCACGCTGTTGATGTACGAGCCGCGCGGGCACGGCGCGATGAGCGGCGCGATCCTGCAGCCGCCGATCCACCCGGAAGCCGACTACGGTGTGCTGTTCATCGAGGTGTCCGGCTGCCTGCCGATGTGCGGCCACGGCACGATCGGCGTGGCCACCGTGCTTGCCGAGACCGGGATGGTCGAGCTCACCGAACCGGTGACGACGATCCGCCTGGACACGCCGGCCGGGCTCGTCGTCGTGGAGGTCGCGGTGGACGGCGGCGCCGCCACCTCGGCGACCATCCGGAACGTGCCGTCCTTCGGCTACGCGCTCGACGGGACCGTGGAGGTCGCGGGGCTCGGCCCGGTGACGTACGACATGGCCTACGGCGGCAACTTTTACGCGATCTTGCCGATCGAGTCCACCGGCCTGCCGTTCGATCGGTCCCGCAATCAGGACATCCTGGCCGCCGGACTGGCGATCATGGACGCGATCAACGCGAGTGCCGCCGACCGTCCCGTTCACCCGGAGCGGCCCGACATCTCCGGCTGTCACCACGTACAGCTCGTCGCGCCCGGCTCGGACGCGAAGCACTCCAGGCACGCGATGGTGATCCACCCAGGCTGGTTCGACCGTTCGCCATGCGGCACCGGCACCGCCGCCCGGCTGGCCCAGCTCCACGCGCGCGGCGAGATCGCGGTGGGCGCGGAGCTGGTCAACGAGTCGTTCATCGGCACCCGGTTCGTCGGCCGCGTCGCCGCGGACACGACCGTGGCAGGGCGGCCGGCCATTCTGCCGACGATCACCGGGCGTGCCTGGCTGACCGGCACCGCCCAGTACTTCCTCGACCCGAGCGACCCGTTCCCGGCCGGATTCCAGCTCTAGAGACGCTCTGGAGACACGCTGGGACGGCTGGGACGGCTGGGAACGCGCTAGGAACCCGAGGTGAGCTTGGCGATCCTGTTTTTCGAACATCTTCAGGAAGTCGGCGCGGGCCTGGTGCTCCTGCTCGTAGTCGCGCAGCTGGCTCACCTGGGCGGCGGTCAGCGTCCGCAGCCGGGCGCGCACCGACGCCAGCGTCGCGTCGTCGTAGTCGGGCACCGGCAACGACTGCGCGGTGAGCTTGGTGACCCGGTCCGGTGTGCTCGTGGGCTCCGGGACCGGTTCAGGGACGGTCTCGGGCTCCGGTGCCGGCTTGGCGACGGGCTCGCTCGTCTTGGTGGGCTCGGCGGCCAACGAGGTGTTGACCTTACGGTCCGGCGGTCGGGCGACCGGCGGCTCGGGTGCCGAGGCCGGTGGGGGCGTCGACTCCGATCCGTCCCTCGACGGCGTCCGCTCGCTCACCCGGCCCCGGACCTTTCCGGCGAGTTGCCCGGCGTCGTCGCGCCAGCGCTCGAGGACGGGCCGCAGGCCCGACTCGCGGGCCTCGCGGTAGTCCTTGCGCACGCGATCGGTCAGCAGCAGCGTACGGCCGACACCGAACAGCGCCAGGCGGGCGGCCTGGACGGGGATCTCGCGGACCGTTTCCTGTAGTTGCTCCTTGAGGCGGCCCTGCGATCGTGTCATCGTCTGTCAGCTCCTTCCAGCCCTTGCTCCTTTGGACTGGTCGGCATGATCTGTTATGTACCACTGTGCCGTACGGGGCGAACCTAATCACGTCGGGCACAGTGAAATCCCCGGCCTCACCCGAAGTAGTGGATCACACATAGCATGGGGTCATGACGCCAACCCGACGCGTTCTCCTGGCCAAGCCGCGCGGCTACTGCGCCGGCGTCGACCGCGCCGTCGAGACGGTAGAGCGGGCGCTCGAGCTGTACGGGGCGCCGATCTACGTGCGCAAGCAGATCGTGCACAACACGCACGTGGTCAAGACGCTGGAGGCGCGGGGCGCCATCTTCGTCGACGAGACCGAGGAGGTGCCCGAGGGCTCCATCGTGGTGTTCTCCGCGCACGGCGTGGCCCCGGTGGTCCACGACGAGGCGCGGCGGCGCAGCCTGCGGACGATCGACGCGACCTGCCCACTCGTGACGAAGGTGCATAAGGAGGCCGTACGGTTCGCCGCGGCCGATTACGACATCCTGCTGATTGGGCACGAAGGGCACGAAGAGGTCATCGGCACGTCGGGTGAGGCGCCGGAGCACATTCACCTCGTGGACGGGCCGGCGGACGTTGCCAACGTCAAGGTCCGCGATCCGGAGAAGGTGGCCTGGCTGTCGCAGACCACATTGTCGGTCGACGAGACCACCGCGACGGTCGAGGCGCTGCGCCGCCGGTTCCCCAAACTGATGGATCCGCCGTCCGACGACATCTGCTACGCCACCCAAAACCGCCAGGTCGCGATCAAAGAGATCGCCGCGCGGGCGCAGCTGGTCCTCGTGGTGGGCTCGGAGAACTCCTCCAACTCCAAGCGGCTGGTCGAGGTGGCGCTCGAGGCCGGCGCGGAAGCCGCCTACCTCGTCGATGACGCGAGCTTCCTCGAGCCGACCTGGCTGGCCGGAGTGACCACGGTGGGCGTGACGAGCGGCGCCTCGGTCCCCGACGACTTGGTGCGGGGCGTACTCGACGCCCTCGCCGAACACGGGTTCGGCCACGTCGATGAGGTCGAGTCGGTCCGCGAGCACATGATCTTCAAGCTGCCGCCCGAGCTCCGCCGCGACCTGCGCGCCGGACCGGATGCCGGTCAGGACGGCGGCACGCGCGGCGACGTACGCGGCGATCTTCGCACCCGCTGACCTTGGCGGGGCATTTCGGCGCGTCGCGGCCGACGGTCCGTGATTTGGGTGTCACGATGCGAATCATGGACCTTGAGCGCCGGTGAAGAGGGTGGGCGGCTGATGGATGTCGCGTTGCTCGTTGGACTCATCGTCGGTGCGGGCATCGGGCTGGCCTGCGGCTGGGCGCTGGCGACCGGCCGGCAGGCGTCGCTGCTGGCCAGGGCCAGGGCGGCCGAGGAAAAGCTCGGCTACGCCGAAGAACGCATGGCCGAGCACTTCGAGGCGCTGTCGGCGCGGGCGCTCGACGCGAGCAACCAGCGGTTCCTTGAGCTCGCCGACACGCGCCTGAAGGCCGCCGGCGCCGCGGCGGCGGGCGAGCTGGAGCGCCGCAAACAGGCCGTCGAGCACCTCGTCGCCCCGCTGCGAGAGACCCTCACCAGGGTCGAGGAGCAGTTGCGCGAGGTCGAGATCGGCCGGCGCGAGTCGCACGCCATGCTGGCCAAGCAGGTCGACTTCGTACGGCAGCGGGCCGACCAGCTGGGCGCGGAGACCCAGGCCCTGGTCCGCGCGCTGCAACGGCCCGAGGCCCGGGGGCGCTGGGGTGAGCTGCAGCTGCGCCGCGTCGTCGAGATCGCCGGCATGGCGGCGCGCTGCGACTTCGACGAGCAGGTCAGCGCGAACGGCGCCGGCGGCGTGCTGCGGCCCGATCTCGTCGTGCGGCTGGCCGGCGGCAAGAACATCGTCGTCGACTCCAAGGTGTCGCTGGCCGCCTATCTCGAGGCCGCGGCGGCCGACGAGGAGCCCGTACGATCGGCGCGGCTGGCCGCGCACGCCAGGCAGCTGCGCGAGCACGTGGACCGGCTGGCCGCCAAGTCCTATTGGCAGGCGTTCAGCCCGGCGCCGGAGTTCGTCGTGCTGTTCATCCCGGGGGAGGCCTTCCTCGCGCCCGCGCTCGACCGCGCGCCCGACCTGCTGGAGTACGCGATGCGCCGGCGCGTGCACATCGCGACGCCGACCACCTTGATCACGATGCTCCGCACCGCCCATTTCGCCTGGCAGCAGGCCGCGCTGTCGCGCAACGCCCAGGCGGTGTTCGAGGTGGGCAAGGAGCTGTACGAACGACTCGGCACGATGGGCCGGCACGTCGACGATGTCGGGCAGGCGCTGTCGAGTGCGATCAAGGCGTACAACCGTTCGGTCGGATCCCTCGAAAGCAGGGTGCTGGTGAGCGCGCGCAAGCTCACCGAACTCGGCGTCGTCGACGGCGACGTGGATCCACCCCGGCCGGTCGACGAGGCGCCGCGCGCGCTGTCAGCCACGGAACTCATCGACGACAGCGAGTTGCCCGATGACGCCGAGTCGATCGATGACGGACTGGTCGTTGCGCCCCGGCCAGATGGCGCCCCCCAGGTAGGTTGCCGTCAGGAGGGTGGTGAAGGCGCTTGGTGACGGCGGACGGCGTTTGCTCGGCGCGGTCTACGTCCGGAGGCGCCGCGCGCCGTCGGCCGGACGAGGCGGGCCGGTCAGACCGCTCGGGTCGGTCTGGTCCTTCGAAGAGATCTGGTCGGCCTGGTCGGTCGAGTCGGTCGGCGGGCTCCTCGGTCACGTTGACCGGCCGGGGCGGGATCGTGCTCATCTTCGGGGTCGGCCTGCTCGCCAAGTTCTTCGGCAACGTTTCGCACCTGGGCTTCCTGTCCGGCCTGGGGTTCGTCGCCGCCTGCGGGGCCGCGGCCGTGGCCACGCGCCGGGGCGACCTGCTGACGCTGGTGGTGAGCCCGCCGCTGGTGTTCCTGGCCATCACCGTGGTCAGCGAGTTCATCGGGGCCATCGGCGAACGGTCGCTGCCGAGGAGCATGTTCGTCGGCGTGATCACGACGTTCGCCGCCGGCGCGCCCTGGCTGTTCTTCGGCACCGCGCTCGCGATCGTCGTCGCGCTGCCACGCGGGCTGCCGGCGGCGCTGCGCGCGCTGCGCACCGCACCCCGGCGGCCGGCGGCCGGCGCGGCGACCTCGGGCGGAGTCGCGGGCGCCGCCGCGGATGCCGACCCGGGCCACGCGGACGACGATCCGGTGCGATGGGACAACGAGGCCCCCACACCTTGATCTCTGGGCGGTTCTGGGCGGCCCGGCGCGCCTTGGCGCACGCTGCGCGGTCATCGTTCGACTGCCCGTAGACTCGACGTCCGTGAGTTTGTCCATCGGCATCGTCGGGTTGCCCAACGTCGGCAAGTCCACCCTGTTCAACGCGCTGACCAAGAACGACGCGCTGGCCGCGAACTATCCGTTCGCGACGATCGAGCCCAACGTCGGCGTGGTCGCGCTGCCCGACTCGCGGCTCGACGCACTGGCCCGGCTGCACGACTCGGCCAAGATCGTGCCGGCCACCGTGCGGTTCGTGGACATCGCCGGCCTGGTGCGGGGGGCGTCGGAGGGGCAGGGGCTTGGCAACCAGTTCCTCGCGCACATCCGGGAGACGGACGCGATCTGTCAGATCATCCGGGTGTTCGATGATCCCGACGTGACCCATGTGGACGGCGACGTCGAGCCGGCGCGCGACATCGAGACGATCAACACCGAGCTGATCCTGGCCGACCTGCAGACCATCGACAGGGCGTTGCCGCGTCTTGAGAAAGAGGCGCGGACGCGCAAGTCCAAGGAGCTGTTGGAGACCGTGGATGCCGTCACGACGGCGCGCAAGGTGCTGGACGAGGGCACCACGGTGTTCGCCGCCGGGCTCGACCAGGCGCCGCTGCGCGAGTTGCAGCTGCTCACGGCCAAGCCGTTTTTGTATGTGTTCAACCTGGACGAGGGCGAGCTCGACGACGGAGGGCTGCGGGCTCGGCTGGCCGAGCTGGTCGCACCCGCTGAGGCCATCTTCCTCGACGCGAAGATCGAGGCGGAGCTCATCGAGCTGCCGGACGACGAGGCGTTGGAACTGTTGCAGGGAATGGGCCAAGAAGAGTCTGGTTTGTCGCAACTTGTCCGGATTGGCTTTGACGTTCTTGGGTTGCAGACATTCCTGACCGCCGGGCCGAAAGAGGCGCGCGCCTGGACCATCCACAAGGGCGCGACCGCGCCCGAGGCGGCCGGGGTGATCCACACGGATTTTCAGCGCGGATTCATCAAGGCGGAGATTGTGTCCTACGACGACTTGATCGCCGCGGGTTCTGTCGCCGCCGCGCGTTCCGCGGGCAAGGCGCGCATGGAAGGCAAAGACTATGTGATGCGCGACGGCGATGTGGTGGAGTTCCGTTTCAACGTCTAGCCGATAGCCGGGCGTGTCCGCGTGTGCCAGCGTGTCCGGTGCGCACCGCGCCGGCCGCGCGGTGGAGTGTCCACGGGCAAAGCAAGCAGAACGTCACCCTGCGGATTCTTCCTGTGAGGGTGTTTCGCGTTGTGAGGTGTATCG
>CALAED010000021.1 GCA_937891035.1 uncultured Thermomonosporaceae bacterium
GCGAACGCAGGCACCTACGGCGGCGCCGTGGCGCCCTCCGCCGGGCGCGCTGACCCGATTTGCGGGGTTTACCTCGGGGAATGGCCGCGGATTCGACGGGTAGTCAACCCCGATGAGCGAACAACGACCATTTCGGGGGACCCGGCCCGACCCGGCGGGCGCCGAGCCGGACGAGCGGCCCGCCGACGCCGCGGCGCGCGATATCGACGCCGAGGGCCGCCCGCTCGCCCGCCAGGAGGACGAGGCGCCCGGCACCGGCGCCCCCGGCGTCGACGTCGGCCGTCCGGACGCCCAACTCGCCGGGGAACGGGCCGACCGGGAACAGGCCGACCGGGAACAGGCCGACCAGGAACAGGCCGACCAGGAACGGCCCGCCGAGGGAGGCTCGAAAGACACCGAGGGACTCCCGGAAGACAAGGGAGGCTCCGAAGACAGGGGAGACGGGGGATCGGCATGACGACGGGCCACGCCCGCGCCGCGCCAAAGTCGCCGGCCAAGATGTCGCCGGCCGCGTGGTGGGCGGCGGTGAAACGCACCTTCAGTGAGTTCAAGGCCGACAACCTGTCGGATTGGGCGGCCGCCCTCACCTACTACAGCGTGCTGTCGATCTTTCCGGCGATGCTGGTGGTGGTGTCGCTGGTGGGGCTCAGCGGCAGATCCGTCTCGCAAGACCTGATCTCCCAGGTCGGAACGCTGGCGCCGGGGTCGGTCAAGCAGGTGCTCCTCAACGCGCTGACCGAACTGCAACGGGGCCGGGCCGGCGCGGGCCTCGCCGCCGCGCTCGGCATCGCCGCCGCGATCTGGTCGGCTTCGGCGTATGTGGCGGCCTTCATGCGCGCCTCCAACACGATCTATGACGTGCCGGAAGGGCGGCCCATCTGGAAGACGCTGCCGCTGCGGGTGGCGATCACCCTGGTCACGCTGGTGCTGCTGTCGGTGTCGGCGATCGCCGTGGTGATCTCCGGGCCGCTGGCGCGGGAGGCCGGAGACCTGCTCGGCCTCGGCTCAGTGGCGGTGAGCGTTTGGAACATCGCCAAGTGGCCGGTGCTGTTGATCGTGATCAGCCTTCTCTTCTCCCTGCTCTACTGGGCCTCCCCCAACGCCAAGCAGGGCTTTCGCTGGGTGACGCCCGGCGGCGTCCTCGCCATCATCGTGTGGCTGGTCGCCTCTGCGGGGTTCGCGGTGTACGTAGCGAACTTCGGCTCCTACAACAAGACCTACGGCAGCATCGCCGGGATCATCATCTTCTTGGTGTGGCTGTGGATCAGCAACATCGCGATCCTCCTCGGCGCGGAGCTCAACGCCGAGCTCGAACGCGGCCGCGCCATCGCCGCGGGCCGGCCGAAAGACGAGGAGCCGTACGTGGAGCCGCGCGACACGCGCAAGTTCGACGACACCGATCACCGCCGGTGACGACTCGCGTTGAGCCGGGAGGGGGCCAGGGCGGAGCGGGGGAAAGCACTGGACAGCACCGGGTCGGCGACAGCCTGCTCCCGTTCCTTCGCGCCCTTGGCCGGATACTCGAACGTGACCTGCCGGGCGCCGCAGGCCTCCCGCCACGCCGGCGGGATGGTGAGCCGTTTGATCCTGGTGAGCGCGGCCGGGTCGCCGTCCGGCCCGAGATAGCGAAAGCCGCGCCCCCATCATTGCCGTCGAATCCCGGGGGCCTTCGGGTCGCTGCGCCGAAGCGGCATCGTAGTCAGCCGGCGCGACCGGAGAACAGGCCCCTGATCCTGTCCTTCAGCCCGCGGCCCGCCGGCCTGGTCTGGGGTGCGTAGCCGTCGTCCTCGCCGCCGAGGGCGTCCGCCGGCGCATTGGGCGGATCACTCGGCGAGGGCGTGCGCTCGGCGGCGAAGTCGTGTTCCTCGTCCTCCGCCGGGACGTTCGCTCCGGCGCGCCGGTCGGCGAGTGGCCGCTGGTCCTTGTCGTTCCCGTTCTCGTTCTCGTTGTCCATCGTTGCGGCTCCCCCTGCCGAAATGGAACGGACAAATCCCGGAAGTACCCCCAGCTGCGGCGACCATGCCGCCGCCCTTCGGATCAGGAGGCGCCCGGTCCATCGGCGGCCCCCGGCGGCAGGGTCCGGAGCCGGCTCCGGAGCCGGGGTCGGGGCCGCCGACGGGGCCGAGATCGGCGCCGGCGTCGTGGTCCGCGGCCGGAGCGGGGGCGCCCGCGGGCGGCGGGCCGGCGGCTCGCATGATCGTGCGCGCCCGTTGATGCCTGTCCTTCCAGTCGGCGATGGTGCCGACCACATCGGGGTTCAGCCCGTTCTCGGCGGCCGCGAAACGCAAGACGTTCACGAAGGAGACGACCCATCCCCATTCGGGCAGGCTGCGGCGTTTGCCGCGCAGGATCTCATGGGTCGTCGACGCCGCCAGCACCCGCAACCGCAAGCCGCCGACCTGCTCGGCGGAGCCAACGGATATCGAGAGCTTCTCCAGCCGCGCGAACGAGGGCGGACCGGCCGCCTCCCACGCCGCGTTGAGCTCGGCGATGAAATCACGAAGGGCCGCATGGGCCCGGTTGGCATCAGACATGAATGAATACCGCTCTATCCTCGGTGGTCACGGATCGACGGCATCGTCCCGGGGCTGAGCGCGGACGCGCGACAACACGTCGCCGCGCACGCACATCCCGCTACTGAAAGTGATCCGTGACCAACATTTCAGCGGTGATTCGGACAGTCCGCATCGCCTCCGAACAGGACAGGACGATCTCGGACGAAATAGCGGCAGTTCGGACGGCCGGTCGTCTCGGAGCCTCGATCGGCGCCGCCGTCGGCCGCGTTCGGAAACGTTCGGACTTGCCGAAACACGGTTCCGCCCTCTCGCTCGCCCGGCAAAGTCGTAAGCGACGTGAGGTTGGACGGCACTCGAGGGAGGCGAACCGCATGGTTGTCGCCGAGGCGCCGGCCGTCGCGCCGGCCGGCTCTTCATATTCATCGGCCGAACAGGCGCTGCTCGCGCTGACGCTGATCACCACGTGGGCGCTGACCACCGGCCGCACGCTGCGTTCCGACGTGCCGCCCGGTCAGCTCACCGAGGACGAACTGATCGAGTTTTGGGCCGACCCGCTGATCGCGTGACGGCCGCGCGCCCGTCGATCAGCAGGCCGATCATACGACCAAACGATCAACCGATCCGGCGCGGGCAAGTGCCCGATCACACGAGTGCCCACACGATCTTGCCCTGGCCGCACGGCCGAGGGGACCACCCCCACCGGCGGCTGTAGGACTGGACGACGTGCAGGCCGCGACCGGTCTCGGCGACGAAGTCCGGCTCGCGCAGCGAGGGGGCGATGGTGCTCGGATCGGCGACGACGCAGACCACGGCATCGAGGTGCTGGATCAGCCGAAGCAGGATCACCCAATCGCGCGGGACGAGGGGCGCTCCGTGCCGCAACGCGTTGGTGACCAGCTCCGATACCACGGTGGTGACGTCGTACGCCCGCGTCGTGACGTGCCAGCGGCGCAGCAGGGCGGCGGTCACCGCCCTGGCCACTCCGACCGCCGACAGCTGCGTGTCCAGCGCGAATGTGACGTCCCTGTCGTCGTCCATGTCGTCGGCGCCGGGCGCGGTCACCGAGCCGTTCATGCGCGCGGCACGCGGGCCGCCCTCATGGCACCCGGCACGTTCGGCGTAACTGGCGTAGGCGGTGCGCGTGATCAGCCGAGGCCGGCGCATGGTGTCCGCGATGCGCGGCAACAGGAGATCGAACTCGACCGCCGCGGCGCCGGCTGCACCCTTCATGCGCGGCCCTTCATTGCGCGCAGCCCTTCATCGGCAAGCTGGGGGGACACGGTGACCTCTATGCGATTTACCTGCGGTGATATCGCTCATGCGATCGCGCGATGCGATTGCATATGCGATATCCTCCCCTTGGTGATGATGTGACGCAAGCCAAACGTCGAATGTATCTTTCGGCATTTGACGGATCCGATAGCGCGGACGCTCAGGGCGGGAGATGGCACCGTGGCTGATGGCACACTGAGCCCCTGTACCTGTCCGGAGGAGGCGATCGGATCGTGGCTAACGCCGGCGGCTCGACCGCGCTCCGCATCCTCCTCGGCGCTCAGCTGCGCCGCCTGCGCGAGCGGCAGGGCATCACCCCGCAGGACGCGGCCACCCATATCCGCGGCTCGGTATCGAAGATCTCTCGGATGGAGCTCGGCCGCCACCCCTTCAAAGAGCGCGACCTCGTCGACCTGCTCAGGCTGTACGGCGTCACCGACGACACCGAGCTCGACCAGCTGCTCACTCTCGGCCGGCGCGCCAACGAGCCCGGCTGGTGGCACGGCTACGGCGATCTGCTGCCGAGCTGGTTCCAGTCCTACGTTGGACTCGAGGAGTCGGCCGGGCAGATCCGGACGTATGCCACCCAGTGGATTCCCGGACTCCTGCAGACCGAGGCGTACATCGCCGCCGTTATCGCACTCGGCGGCTTTTCCCCGGCCGAGATCAAGCGCCGGGTCGCGATGCGGCTCGAACGCCAGCGCCGGTTCCGTGACGGCGACCTCCATCTGTGGGCGGTCATCGACGAGGCGGTGCTGCGGCGCGCGGTCGGCGGACGCGAGGTGCTGCGCGGTCAGCTGGAGTTCCTTCTGGAGGCGGCAAAACGGCCCACGCTGTTTCTCCAGGTGACCACGCTGGCGGCGGGCGGCGACCACGCGGCCCCGAGCGGGTTTTCCATCCTGCGATTTCCCGACACCGAGCTGTCCGACGTGGTCTACGTCGAACACCTCACCGGCGCCCTCTATCTTGACAAGCCCAGCGATGTAGACGAATACATGCTGGCGATGGACCGCCTCGGCGTCATCAGCGCCGCGCCTGAGGACTCGGTCGAGATCATCAACTCGATCCTGAGAGACACCTGAGAATGTCCGCTCCACCCGGGTCCGTCGATCACGGGCCTGTCTACAACGGCATGCCGGCGAGCGCTCTGATCGGCGTGACCTGGCACAAGAGCCGTTGCAGCTCCCCAAAGGGCGAATGCGTCGAGCTGGCCCGGCTGGCCAGCGGCGATGTCGCCATCCGCAACTCACGTCATCCCGACGGTCCGGCGCTCGTCTACACCCCAGCCGAGATCGAAGCGTTCGTTCAAGGCGTGTGCGACGGCGACTTCGACCAGTTCGTCGGCGCCGTCCACGCCGGCGTCAACCGCCGGCGCGGACGGCGACGAGGGCGAAGGCGACGGATACGGCGGCGATAAGGCGGCCGGTGGCGGACCCGCGCCCACCGCCGGGCACCGTCAAATGGTAGAAAATTACCGACTCTCCCCCGCTTGACGTGGGTTCTTGCCATTCACTTGGATGGTTCACGCCATGCGTCGTCGGTGGCATCTCCCCCCCCAGGCATTCCGTTGTCCGCTGCGCAAGAAGGGACCACATGTACTTCGTCGGCACCGATACCGGCGGGACGTTCACCGACTGTGCCGCCGTCGACGACACCGGGCACGTCTCGTACGCCAAGACCCTCAGCACCCCACACGACCTCGCCGAAGGCGTGCTGAACGGGCTGGAGTCGCTGGCCGCGCAGCATGGTCTCGGGCTCGAGGACTTCCTGGACCGCACCGGGCGGATGGGCCACGGCAGCACAGTCGGCACGAACCTCGTCGTCCAGCGGGGCGGCGCCCGCGTCGCGCTGGTGACGACGGCCGGGCACGGCGACGCGCTGTTCCTCATGCGCGGCGGGCATGCCCGAGTGGCGGGCATCCCGCGCGAGCTTGTCTACAGCCTGCACGCCACCTCCCTGCCGCGGCCGCTGGTGCCGCGCTCCCGCGTGGTCGAAATCCACGAGCGGGTGGACGCGGGCGGCACGGTGGTCACGCCGCTGGATGAGGAGCCGGCCCGGCGCGCGCTGGCCGAGTTGCTGGTCGCGCAGGACATCGACGCTGTCGCGATCTCGCTGCTGTGGTCGCACCGCAACCCCGTGCACGAACTGCGGCTGGCCGCGCTGGTGCGCGAACTGGCCCCGGACGTCTACGTCTCGCTGTCGTGCGAGGTCGCCCCCCGCACCGGCGAATACGAACGGACGGTGGCCACCGTCATCAACGCCCTGGTCGGCCCGGCGTCGACGGCCTACCTCGACCGCTTGTCGGTTGAGCTGACCAAGCGCGGTCTCGCCGGCCCGCTGCTCGTCATGCAGAGCAACGGCGGCGTGGTGACCCCGGAGGTGGCCAAGACCATGCCGTTGCGGATGATCGACTCAGGTCCGGCGGGCGGCCTGTCCGGCGCCGCCGCGCTAGCCCGGCCTCGCGGCCACCGCAACGTGATCGCCACCGACATGGGCGGGACGTCCTTCGACGTCGGCCTGGTGGTGCGTGGCCGGCCCGTGGTGGCCGACGAGCAGATCGTGGACCAACACACGTTCCTGCTGCCGCACCTGGACGTACGGTCGATCGGCTGCGGCGGCGGCAGCATCGCCCGCTTCGATCCCCACGCCGGCTCCCTGCGGGTGGGGCCGGACTCGGCCGGCGCCGACCCCGGGCCGGCCTGCTACGGCCGGGGCGGGCGGGCGCCGACCGTCACCGATGCCGACGTCGTGCTCGGTCTGCTCCGCCCCGACGCCTTCCTCGGCGGCCGGATGCCGCTGGACGCCGACGCCGCGCGCAGGGCCGTGACCGCGCTGGCCGAACCGCTGGGCATGTCGGTTGAGGAGACGGCCGCCGGCATCGTACGGATCAACAACAACGCGGCGGCCACGCTGATCCGCCAGCGCACGCTCGAGCAGGGATATGACCCGCGGGACTTCGTGCTGTACGCGTTCGGGGGGGCGGGGCCGGTGCACGCCTTCGGCTTCGCCGCCGACCTCGGCGTGGAGGAGGTCGTCATCCCGCTGGGCAACGGGGCATCGACGCTGTCGGCGTACGGCATCGCGGCCACCGACATCGCCGAACACTTCGACCACGAGTGCCGGATGCGGGCCCCGTTCGACGCCGAAGAGGTGGCGCGCGTCGTGGCCGAGGCCGAGCGGCGTGCCCATACGGCGCTCGCCCGCCAAGGCGTCGCCGATGAGGGCGCCCGAGCCGAGGGCGGCGACGCGGACGGCGGCGGGAGCGGCGGCGGGGCTGGGGTTCAGGTCGAGCGGCTGGCGCTGATGCGCTATGCCGAGCAGTACATGTTCGGCCTGCCGATCCCGATTCCGGACGGCCCGGTGACGGCGGAGACCGTCGAGGCGCTGCGGCGGGCGTTCGACGACGAGTACGAGCGGCTGCACGGACCGGGCGCGCGGGTGGTGTTCCAGGCGCTGGAGATCTTCAATATTCAGATCCGGGCCACGGTGCCGCGACAAGGATCCGGCGAGCCGCTGCCTCAGGTGGCCACGCCCGAAGCCGGCAGCGCCGGCTCGGATGCCCCGGACGCCATGGCCGCCGCGGGCGTACAGCAGGGGCCGGCGCGGCGCAACGTGTTCTGGCCGGACGCGATGGCCTGGCTGGACACGACGGTCCACCGCGGACCGGTGCTGGACCGCGGCACCGTCATCGCCGGGCCTGCGCTGGTTGAGCTTGCGCACACCACGATCGCCGTCGCGGGCGGGCAGCGGCTGCGCGCCGACGACGCTGGTGGCTTCGTGCTCTCCCTGACCTGACGAGCCCTGAGCCGGCGACGACCCGCGCTCCCCCGACCCCGTACCCCGACTTCCGACCCCGATTCCCCGATCCCGGAGACAGGCCATGACGACCGGAACG
>CALAED010000022.1 GCA_937891035.1 uncultured Thermomonosporaceae bacterium
GGTCGCCCGCACGGAGCGCGTCGTGCACGATATCGGTCAGGCCGTTGATGACTCCATCGATGTCGTCAGCTTTCATCCATGGTCCCCTTGCTGCTATTTATCGGCGATCGGAGTCCACCAGGTTTCCGCCAGGAGTCTCCCGCCAGGAGTTTCCGCCGGCGCAACGCCGCATAAGCGGCACCCGGCCGATACCGCTTCCGCAGCGGCACCGGCCGGGTCCTTGTCTTCCCCTTAAGTTACTGTCAGTCGGGGTTGCGGGTGATAAGTTCCCGCCAGGTGTTCGGCCCGACGATGCCGTCCACGACCAGGCCGACCGTTTCCTGGAATTGCCGCACCGCCGAATTGGTCTTGTCCCCGAAGATGCCGTCGATCGCCAGCGAATAGTTATGCCGGTCCAGCTCGTTCTGCGCCGCTTTGACACATTCCCCCGTGTCGCCCTGGCGGACCGTGCGGTTTCCGGTCAGGCTGGACCAGGTGATCGGTCCGACGATCCCGTCGATGGTCAGCCCCGCGAAATCCTGGTAGGCCTTGACGATCTCCTCGGTACGCGGCCCGAACACCCCGTCGGCCGCCAGGTTCCGCCACGCGTCACGGGCGCAGCGAAGCAGGTACTGGAGTGTCGTGACCCGAGGGCTGTGATCTCCTCGGCGCAGGATTGGCCATGAGATGCCAGCATGAGTTTCGGTCATTTTTCGTTCTCCCCGTAAGCCCTTCTACCGTTTGAAGGGACACTCGCCTAAACGGTTGAGGGCCCGCCCCAGTTCCAGCGTCCGGGTAGTCTTGATCACCTGACAAAGCGGGTTTTATCCGTCATCTTTGCCCGCTTATCGGCTATCCCGGAGCATGTGCTGATACGAAGAGCGCGTTGTTGCCAGCGAGCGGGACGGCGATTTCATCGCGCACAAAAAATTGGCTGGTCCACCATGTACCAACTCTCCTCCGCTGCGGTGATCTTGCACTTGGTGTCGACATCAAGTGCAAGATCACCGCAGGGGGAGGGGGTGCGGCGATTTAGAGGAGCGTTTTGCCGGCCATCGCGTGCAGGATGTGGTCGGCGGCGAACTCGTCCCCGAACGGGCTGGGCAGCGCCGCCAGGTGTTTCAGCAGGCCCGGTCCTTGCAGGAGCACGTCGCTGACCGCGGCGGCGAGTCCATGGCCCGCGGGGGTGAGCCGGGCGAAGTCGCGGAGGGCTTCGGGGCGTTCGGTGGACCCCCGTACGACGATCAGCGGCCGCCCGATCACGGTGCATTCCTCCTGAATCCCGCCGGAGTCGGAGACCAGGACCGCGGCGTGCGCGGCGAGGCTGAGGAAGGTACGGGGATCGACGGGCGGCAGCACCCGCATGCCGGCCAGGGATCGGCGGAGGCCGAACCGGCCTACGGCGGTTTCGGTGCGCGGATGCAGCGGAGGGTGCCGGCCGCGTCGGTGTTCTCCGGCCGGTGGATCGTGGCGAGCACGTACTGGTCGGCCGCCAGCCCGAACTCGCGCAGCACCTTCTGCCGGTGCGTTTCGGCGGGGAGGCTTTGCCGGACCGCCTCGACGACCGTGTTCCCGGTCAGCGCCACCCGGTCGCCGGTGATCCCCTCGCGGGCCAAGTTGTCGACACTGCCCGAGGTGGGCGCGCACAGTAGATCGGCCAGATGGTCGATGACGACCCGATTGTGCTCTTCCGGCATGGCCCGGTCGTAGGAGCGCAGCCCGGCCTCGACGTGTACGAGGGGGATGCGCAGGGCGTTGGCGGCGAGTGCTCCGGCGACGGCCGTATTGGTGTCGCCCTGAACCACAACCGCGTCGACCGGTTGCCGGCCGAGGGCCTGGTCGAGAACGCCGAGGGCCGTCGCAATCTGGGCGGCGCGGCTGAGGCCGCCGACGGCGAGCTGCAACTCCGGCTCGGGCAATCCCGCCTGCACGGCGATGTCGTGGGACATGGACGAATCGAAATGCTGCCCGGTGTGGATCAGCAACGCCCGCTCACCGAGCCGCCCGGCCAGCCCCGCCAACTTGATGATCTCCGGTCGGGTGCCATAGATGATCGCCACCCGGCCCCGGCCGTACGCTACGCCCCGTGCGGCATCCGGCCCGGAATTACTTTCGCACTGCGTCATATCGAGCTAAATATCGGGCCCGATCGCATCAGGCGATTAACGCGCGTCATCCGGAGATTCATGGCAATGGCCGATGAAACAAAACAATCGAAGGGACGGCAGCCGTTGGTTATGAGATGTCGCCGTTTTCCCCGAAATACGCGCAGGTATCGCATAGCACGCATATGCCGCAGCGCGGCCGTTGCGCCCGGCACACCGTACGCCCATGCGTGATCAGCGCGACGTGCAGGTCGTACCGGATCGCGGCCGGAACCCGCGGCGCGAGCAGCCGGTACGCCTTTTCCGCGCTCGTTTTCGGCGGGATCCAACCGAGCCGGGTGGCGACGCGATGGACGTGGGTGTCGATGGGGAAGGCGGCCCGCCCCATGGAGAAGACGAGCACGCACGCGGCCGTCTTCGGGCCCACCCCCGGCAGCGAGATGAGGTACGCCTCGACCGCCTCGTCGGCGAGCTCGTGCAGCCGGTCAAGGTTGATGCGGCCCTCGCGCTCCTCGATGGCGGCCAGGATCTGCTGGATGCGCCGCGCCTTCTGGTCGGCGATGCCGCCGCTGCGGATGGCGTCGGCGATCTGGTCGGGCGGCGCGTCCAGGACCTGTTCCCAGCTCGGGAACTTGGCCTTGAGCTGGGCGAACGCCCGTTCTGAGTTGCGGTCGGAGGTGTGCTGCGACAGTACGGTCGCCACGACCTCGTCGATGATCGGCTGCTGCGGTTTGGGGATGAACGCGCCGTGGTAGGCACGCAGCCGGCGCAGCGACGCGCTGATCCGCTGTGGACTGGGCATCGCCATGGGCCGAGGGTACGGCACCCTGAAGATG
>CALAED010000023.1 GCA_937891035.1 uncultured Thermomonosporaceae bacterium
TGGCCATGCAGCGTCCGGTCATCCGGCTCCAGGTATGACGTTTTCATTGCCACCTCCACGGCTTCACAGCGTGGACGTCACCGCTCCCACTCAATCCGGTCGAAGTGGTCTGCTATGGACGCCCGTTCCAGGGATACCCCCGAACGAGGCAAGGGATTCGGGTGGTACCGTTGTGGTCTAGCAAGGCGCGTTGAGAACGCCAGTACAGTTATCCATTAGATCATATTTATGCGGAACATTCCCAGGCCGCGGTCGGCGTAGCTCGTCAGATACCGAATCAGGCATCGAATGACTATGGAATGGCCCGAGATGACAGCTTCCAATGCGCCCGAGTCTGAAGTACTCTGTGCCGGAGTTTACGCCGAGATCGGATCGTCGCTCGAGGTCAACCACACCAGTACGTTGCGGCAGCTGATCCCGCCGAGCCCGCAAGGAGCTGCGAATTCCATGACGTTCGGAGATCACCTGCCGCCGAGCCATTCTGTCTCCTACCTGATGAAGAACGATTCTCATGCCATCACCGGAGTCATGATGGGTCGACCCCATCCTCCAGTGTTAGGCGTCATCATCGGAATAACGCCAGGAGCAACCGACAGCGAAACCGAGTATGCGAAGGCGGAACGGGCGCATGCGCTGGGCGTGCATACCCTCACCGACCTCACCACGAACGATGACACGCGGCTGCGGAAACGGGTTCTCGAGTCGCTCGACATCGTCTTCGGGACGGTGCCGACCTACGAGATCCACCGGCGCATCCTGCGCCAGTGCGAAGATGCCAAGTCCGCCGTTATGCGGGTAATCGAAGGGCTGGCCCGAGACGGCGTCGACTTCGCCGTCATCCATGCCTCCGGATCACGCGGGATGGCTCAGCGGGTGCGCGACAGCGCGCGCGTCATCCCGGTCACAAGCCGCGGTGGTGCCATGATGGCGGAGGTCGAGCTCCGCGCCCACCGGGAAAATCCCTATGTCGAGAGCTTCGACGACATCCTTGCGGTTTGCCGCTCCAGCGGGATGGCGCTGAGTCTTGCAGGTACGTACCGGCCGGGCAGCATCGCCGACGCCATGGACGAGACCCACCTCGAGGAGGTCGGCATTCAGGCGGAGTTGGTGCGTCGGGCCCAGGAGGCCGGCGTCAAGGTCTCCGTCGAGCTGGTCAACCATGTGCCGTTGAACCTCATCCCCGTGTACTGCGATCTTGGCCGGTCCCAGCTGCACGGCGCCCCGTTCGGCGCGCTCGGTCCGACCCCGACCGACATCGGCATTGGCTACGACGACGTGGTCGGCGCCATCGGAGCGACAACGGCAGCGCAGCACGGGACATCCTGGATCACGTGCGTCACCGCCGGTGAGCACTGCCACCTACCGTCTGTTGACGACATCACGCAGGCGGTCAAGTACTTCCAGATCGCGCTGCACGCCGCGGCGGTGAGCTGCCATGGTGACCTCAGCCAGGACGCCAAGCTTTCCGAGGCTCGTAACCGCAATGACTGGGCGGCCATGGCGCACCACGCCATACACCGTGATGACGCCGTCGCTTTGCTCGACCGGCTCGGCTACCACGAGGGGCAGGCCTGCACGATGTGCTCGGGTGCATGCCCGCTGGTGCGGAGAAAGGTCGCACTCAAGGGGGGCGTGTAGTGACATTTGGTGGACGGATCGTCGTCTGGGACAGCGACTACAACCGAACATCGACCGAGGAGATCGGCGGCAAGGCCAAAGGGCTGGGCCTGCTCTTCGACCAGGGCGCTCCCTGTCCACCGTCGTTCTGTGTCACCATCTCCGCGATGCGTCAGACTCTCACGCCGCAGCTCCGGGGAATGCGCGAGTCCAAGGACCTGCCCGCATTAATTGCCAGCCTTGAGTTCCCGCATGACCTCGTCGGTGAGATTCGAGCCCAGGCCCTGTCCCTACCTACCGGCGCGGCCGACCGACCATTGTTTGCGGTTCGTTCGTCGTTTGTGAGCGAGGACACCGCCGAGGCGATCTCGCCAGGCATCTATAGCAGCGAAGTGGGGATCGGTTCTGTCGACGACCTGCCGGCCGCGATCCTGCGCGTCTGGGCCTCCGCCTTCACCCCTGAGGCCCTTGCTTACCGCCGGGTGAACGGCCTGCCGGTGCATGAGCTCGGGATGGCGGTTATCGTGCAGTACGCTCCAACGTCGGTCGCGGGCGGTGCCGTCTATACGCTCCTGCCCGGGACGGAGGACGCAACCGCGATCCTCATCGAATGGGCCGAAGGCTCTCCGGCCGATGTGGTTGGGGGCCGGGTGGCGGCCAAAACCCGCGTCGTCGACAAACGGTCGCGAACGCTCTCGGATTTTCCAGAAGGAGCGTTCCATGCCACTCATGCCAATGAGCTCGTGGCGTGGTCGTTGGCTCTGGAACGCGCGGCCGATTCGCCACTAGATCTCGAATGGCTGGTCGACGACCGCAGTGAGCTGTGGCTGTTGCAGGCGCGGCGGCTGCCCTTTCCCGCCTTGCCCGCCACGACTGCATCGCCCGACCGGTTCGTCGCCGAGGCCCGAGGCACTACTCTTCGCAGCGCGAAACTCGTGCCCTTCCGGCTCGCCGGGGAGGCGGATATCAACACCATTTCGGCGTCCCTTATCCTCCCGGCCGCGTACACCGCGTTCAAGCGCAACGGGGGTGAAGCCCCCCCGGAGGTCGTGGCCGCGTGCCGGCTAGTTTTTCAGAACTACCTCGCGCACGGCTTGGTTTCGATTCGGCCCGTTTACTGGTCGGCCCTGGACAGCGGCGACTTGATGCCTCAGTCCGGACCGCTTGCCGCGATGGACGATTGTCTCGCCCATGTGGCCAACTTCTGGCGTTTCATCAAAGACAACGGC
>CALAED010000024.1 GCA_937891035.1 uncultured Thermomonosporaceae bacterium
GCCGGCGACGTCGACCACCTCGACACCGCCGCCGCCTACACGACCGTCGCGGACTCCCTGGAGCGCGCCTACGCCCGCAGGCTCTTCAGCTACAAGGCGTCCAACAACCACGACGAGGGCAGCAAGGTCGTCCCGGACATCGCCAGCGAGATGCCGACGACCGCCAACGGCGGTATCAGCGCCGACGGCAAGACGTACACGATCAAGCTGCGGCGCGGCGTTCAGTGGAACACCCAGCCGGTGCGCGAGGTCGTTGCCGAGGACTTCGTCCGCGGCATCAAGCGTCTGTGCAACCCGAACCCCGACGCGGCGTCCGGTGGTATCGGCTACTACAAGCAGACCATCCAGGGCATGACCGAGTTCTGCGACGGCTACGCCAAGGTGGACGGCGACGACGCCAAGGCGATGGCCGACTACCAGAACAGCAACAACATCGAGGGCCTCAAGGCCGTCGATGACCAGACGGTCCAGGTCACGCTGACTCAACCGGCGACGGACTTCGTCAACATCCTGGCGCACAGCTTCTCCTCCCCCGCGCCCAAGGAGTACGACCAGTACGTGCCGGACAGCGACGAGCTGCGCCAGAACACGATCTCCAACGGCCCGTACCAGATCACGAAGTACGTGGCCACCAAGGAGATCACGCTGGGCCGCAACCCGGCGTGGAAGGCCGAGACCGACCCGCTGCGCAAGGCGTACGTCGACGGCATCCAGGTCATCCAGGGCCAGGCCTCGCCGGACGCCGCGCAGCAGCAGGTCGAGGCCGGTACGGCCGACCTGCTCTGGGACCACGCCGTGCCCACCACCACCATCGCGCAGATGAGGGCGTCGAAGGACCCGCGGTTCGGCGTCTACCCGGGTTCGAACTCCAACCCCATGCTTCGGTTCAACTTCCAGAGCCCGAACAACAACAAGGCGATGGCGAACCTGAAGATCCGGCAGGCGATCAACTTCGCCATCAACAAGGACGCGCTGGCGAAGATCTACGGCGGCCGGTCGCTCAACAGGCCGCTGACCACGGTGCTGCCGCCGGGCAGCTTGGGTTTCCAGCAGTCGAATCTGTACCCGACCCCGAACTTCCAGGGTGACGCCAACAGGTGCAAGACCCTGCTGGCCGAGGGACTGAAGGAGATCGGGCAGTCCAGCCTGTCGCCGCTGACCTACGTCTTCCGCAACTCCAGCAACCACCCGAAGGTGACGCAGTCGGTCGCGGACAACCTGAAGGCCTGCGGCATCGCGACGAAGCTGCAGTCGACCACGCCGGACGACTTCTATGGGAAGTTCCTGTCCGCGGTGGCTCCGTCCAAGGAAGGCAAGTGGGACATCGCCGGCCCCGGCTGGGTGGCCGACTGGCCCGGCAACAACCCGCGGTCCTTCCTGGTGCCGCTGTTCGACGGCCGGACCTGCGGTGAGGGTTCGACCAACTACGGCTGCTACAACAGCGACGTCACCAACAAGCTGATCGACCAGGCGCTCGCCGCCAAGTCCGAGCAAGAGGCGACGACGTTCTGGGCGCAGGCCGACCAGCAGATCATGAAGGACGCGGCGTTCGTGCCGTTCATGGTGCAGGACACGCCGCTGACCCGCTCGAACCGGGTGAACAACGCCCAGTTCCTGGCGACGTCACACCTGTACGACTACACCAACATATGGCTGAGTAAGTAATCCGTCACAGGTTGGTAAGCCACGTGGGCGGGCAGACCGAAACTGGTGTGCCCGCCCACTCTGGTGTATGAAAAGGGCCAAAGAGCCAGGTCACGAGCCGTCGTCGCGGCCTCGTACACCATCAACTGTGAGAAGACATTCTTACGTTCCCGAAGGGGAAAGGCATGAGCCTTCTCGAGGTCATCGACCTAAAGGTCTCGTTCAATACCTCGGACGGCGTGGTACAGGCGGTACGCGGAATCACCTTCAACGTCGATTCCGGCCGCACACTGGGCATCGTCGGTGAGTCCGGTTCGGGAAAGAGCGTCGCCACGCAGACGCTGCTCGGCCTCACCCCGGGTGCGCGCGTCAGTGGCACCGCGCTGTTCGAGGGGCAGGACCTGCTCAAGATGGATGGCGATCAGCTGCGCCGCGTCCGCGGCAAGCAGATCGGCATGATCTTCCAGGATCCGCTCTCCAGCCTGCATCCGCTCTACCGAGTCGGTTGGCAGATCATGGAAATGATCCGGACGCACGAGCCCGAGGTGACCAAGGCGGAGGCGCGCAAACGCACGATCGAGTTGCTTGGCATCGTCGGCATTCCGCAGGCGAACCAGCGCGTAGATGACTTCCCCCACCAATTCTCCGGCGGGATGCGACAGCGCGCGATGATCGCCATGGCGCTTGCGCTCAATCCAAAGCTGATCGTCGCCGACGAGCCGACGACCGCGCTCGACGCCACGGTCCAGGCCCAGATCCTCGACCTGATGTCGCGGCTGCAGCGCGAGTTCGACACCGCGCTGATCATGATCACGCACGACCTCGGAGTCATCGCGGACATCGCCGACGACGTGCTGGTCATGTACGCCGGCAAGCCCGTCGAGCAGACCGACCGGCGCTCGCTGTACTATCGCCCGCACCACCCTTACGCCAAGGGCCTGCTGGAGTCCATTCCCGGGTCCACCGGGGCGAAGGGGCGGCTCAAGCCGATCCCGGGGCAGCCCCCCAGCCTCATCAACGTGCCGACCGGCTGCTCGTTCCACCCGCGATGCGCGTACGTGATGGACCGCTGCATCACCGATGAGCCCCCGCTGCGCCCGGTCGGCGCGGCGACCGAGGGTGCGGGGCACGATTCGGCCTGCTGGCTTCCCGAGGCCGCGCTCGGCCTCGGGTCCGATGCCGAGCAACTGCGCGCCAAGGCGGTCGGCGAGGGCCGGGTCGGCGCGGCGAAGCAGCTTGCCGCGCGGATCTCCAGTGACGTGAAGGGAACGGTCGCACGATGAGTCAACCCAGCGCGGGGGGCGATGTCCTCGTCAGCATCGAGGACGTGTACAAGCATTTCCCTATTAAGCAGGGCATCATCTTCCAAAAGGAGGTCGCCAAGGTCCACGCCGTCGACGGCGTGAGCCTTGAGGTCAGCCGCGGCGAGACGCTGGGCATCGTCGGCGAGACCGGATGCGGCAAATCCACTCTGGCCCGCTGCGTCACGGGGCTGCACCCCGTGACGCGAGGCCGCATCGTCTTCGACGGCACCGACATCACCCGGCTGCGCGGAAGCCAGCTGAAGAACTTCCGGCGCGACGTACAAATGATCTTCCAGGATCCGTATGGCTCGCTGAACCCGCGTCGCCGCGTCGGCTCGATCATCGCCGACCCGTTCGTCATCCACAAGATCGCCGATGGCGCCGACCGCAAGCGGCGCGTCCAGGAGCTGATGGAGCTCGTCGGCCTCAACCCCGAGCACTACAACCGCTTCCCCGCCGAGTTCTCCGGCGGCCAGCGGCAGCGCATCGGCGTGGCCAGGGCGCTGGCGCTGCGGCCCCGGCTCATCGTGTGCGACGAGCCGGTCTCGGCGCTCGACGTGTCGATCCAGGCCCAGGTCATCAACCTGCTCAAGGACCTGCAAGAAGAATTCGGTCTTACCTACATCTTCATCGCCCACGACCTGTCGGTCGTCCGGCACGTCAGCGACCGGGTGGCCGTCATGTACCTCGGCAAGGTGGCCGAGCTGGCGGAGGGCGAGAAGCTGTACGAGCGGCCACGGCACCCCTACACGAACGCGCTGTTGTCGGCGGCGTCCATCGCCGACCCCGACCAGTCGGAGAAGCGGCAGCGGGTCGTGCTCACCGGGGACGTGCCTTCGCCGGTCAACCCGCCGCCCGGCTGCCGGTTCCATCCGCGCTGCCCGAAGGCGCAGGAACGCTGCGTCGGCGAGGTGCCCGGCCTCGTCGTCCGCAGCGGCGACCCGGCC
>CALAED010000025.1 GCA_937891035.1 uncultured Thermomonosporaceae bacterium
GCGCACCGAGACCTCGGTCCCCGACCGAGCCCGGGCGCGGGAGCTGTTCGAGCGCCTGACCGCCCTTCCGGAAGACGACCCCGAGCGGCAGCGACTGCGCGACCAACTGGTCGAGTTGCACCTGCCGCTGGTGGAGTACCTGGCGCGCCGGTTCCGCAACCGCGGCGAGTGGCTCGACGACCTCACCCAGGTCGCCACCATCGGGTTGATCAAGTCGATCGACCGGTTCGACCTGGAGCGCGGTGTGGAGTTCTCCACCTACGCCACCCCCACAATCGTCGGCGAGATCAAGCGGCACTTCCGCGACAAGGGATGGGCGGTACGGGTTCCGCGCCGGCTCCAGGAGCTCAAGCTCTCGCTGACCAAGGCGATCAGCGACCTCGCCCAGCGCGAGGGCCGGGCGCCCACCGTGAGCGAGCTCGCCGGGCACCTGCAGATGAGCGAAGAAGAGGTGCTCGAAGGCCTGGAGTCGGCGAACGCCTACTCCACGGTGTCACTGGACGCCCCCGACTCCGGCGACGAGGACGCCCCGGCGGTCGCCGACTCCCTCGGCATGGTGGACGACGCGCTCGAAGGCGTGGAGTACCGCGAGTCGCTCAAGCCGCTGCTGGAGAAGCTGCCCGCCCGCGAAAAGCGGATCTTGCTGCTCCGCTTCTTCGGCAACATGACGCAGTCACAGATCGCCGCGGAGCTGGGCATCTCCCAGATGCACGTCTCGCGGCTGCTGGCCCGCACGCTCGCCCAGCTCCGCGACGGGCTGACGGCCGACGAGTGACCGGCGACGTACCGATGAGACCAGGCTTACCGTGTCTCATCGGCCCGCCGTCAGCCCGCCACCGGCTGCGCGTCCGCCCATCTGTTCGTGGCTCCTCGCGCCCTTACGGATGCATGCCGCTCGCGCCGAACGGGGCTGATGGAAGGCCTAGCGAGAGTCTTGGTAGAGGGCCTGGGTGCTGGGACGGCTGAGGAGCAGCGCGGCGGCGGCGAGGGCCCCGGCGGCCAGCGGCAGTCCGTAGCCGTACTGGTCGGACCGGAGCAGGTTCCAGGCGAGGAAGATCGCGAGGAGCTGGGTGACCAAGGCGGGGGCCCCGCCCCACCGCCGCATGCGCAACAACCCACGGGCGACGGCGAGCATGCCGACGCCGCCGAGCAGGCCGATCATCGCCACCGCGATGGCCCCGCCGGTCTCGAGCGGCTCGCCGAACAGCGCCTCCCAGCCGACGAACAGGCCGAACACGATCGCGGCGACGCCTTCGGCAGCCTCGAGCCCGGCGGCGGCGGTCAGCGTACGGGGACGTGCGGACACAATCGGTAAGACTAGCGCCCGCGGTCCCGCCGAGGCCGATGAGCCGCCTCGGAGCCGGTCGTAGATAACCTGGCGTCGTGCGCGCCCTGCTCATCGCCAACCCCAAGGCGACCTCGACCTCCCGGCGAGTCCGCGACATCATGGTCCGCTCGTTCGCGGGCGATCTCGACCTGGAGATCGAAGAGACCACCCACCGGGGCCATGCCACCGAACTTGGGCGACGGGCGGCCCAGGAACGCCTCGACATCGTCGTGACACTCGGTGGCGACGGGACGATCAATGAGGTGATCAACGGGCTGCTCGCCACAGGCCCGTCGGCCGAGACGCCCGCGCTGGCGGTCCTGCCCGGCGGCAGCGCCAATGTTTTCGCCCGGTCGCTGGGTCTGTCCAACAACTCGATAGGGGCGCTGGGGCCAATTCTCGACGCGTTGCGCGCGGGCCGCTATCGCACAGTCGGCCTCGGCCGAGCCGATGAGCGCTACTTCACATTCTGCGCGGGAGTCGGTTGGGACGCGGAAGTCGTCAGGGCCGTCGAACAACGACGCGGCACCGGTTCGCGGGCCAATCCGACGCTCTATGTAAGGACCGCGCTGCGGCAATTCATTTCCGGTACTGATAGGCGCCGGCCGGCCATCACACTGGAACGCGCCGGGCGGCCGCCCTTGCGCGGACTGTTTTTGGCGATCGTGTCGAACACCTCGCCGTGGACCTACTTGGGCCCGCGCCCCGTCAATCCGACTCCGGACGCCGACATCAACCTGGGGCTGGACGTGTTCGGTCTGCGCAGGTTGGACCTGGTGCCGACGCTCGGCGTTGTGGCCCAGATCATGCTGCCGCTCTCCGGACCGATCCGCGGTCGGCATGTCGTCAATGTGCACGACACCGCCGAGGTGACGGTGCGTGCCCGCCGGCCAATCGCCTTTCAACTCGACGGCGATTACATCGGCGAACGTGAGGTCATCACGTTCCGTGCCGTCCCTAAGGCGATACGGATTGTTATCTGAGTTCGAGATGTGCGGTTGCTGGGTGCGGTAAGAGGGTGTTTCCGCCATGTGACGCATCCAACACTCATACTTTGAGAAAGATTTCTCAAAGTACTTGCATCGCGCCACCCGCCCCTGACAGGCTCAAAGAGCGCTAGGGCGGTGTCTCTTGGATCCACTTCCCGCCGAGCAGGACTTAGATCTGAGCGAGACGCCCTAAAGCGATGGGCCGCCCGGCCCTGGTAATACGTCCCCAATCGAGCGCCGCAGAACGTCCCCGCGGGACCGGATCCACAGAGTAGGCCCGTGTTGTTCTCGACATCGTGAATCTGTTCACAAGTGGAGCGGCCGCTCCACGTTGACGAAGGAGTGGAACGCATGGACTGGCGCCATCGCGCTGCCTGCCGTGACGTGGATCCCGAACTGTTCTTCCCGATCGGCAACACCGGCCCGGCCCTACTGCAGATCGAGGAAGCCAAGCAGGTGTGCCGCCGGTGCGCCGTCGTGGACGCCTGCCTGCGCTGGGCGCTCGAATCCGGCCAGGACTCCGGGGTCTGGGGTGGCATGAGCGAAGACGAGCGGCGCGCGCTCAAGCGGCGCCGGTCTCGGGCCACCCGCGCCCGCGCGCACGTCTGACGCCGGCGCGGACCACATCGGCCCTCGGTGTCTCCTGATCAGCTCCGGTCAGCCCGAGCCCGGACCCCCGGGCCGGCGGGCCGTCGGGCCGTCGGACCCGCCCTCGCGCGGCCCTTCGCGGGCGCCGTCGCGCCCGCCGTCCCGCTTGGCGCCGCCCGTTCGCGGCCTGGTGTCCTGCTCGAGCGGCACGTCGAGCAGGACCTCCGTACCCCCGCCGGCCCGCGAGCGGAAGGCCAGCCGCCCGCCGAGTTCGCCCACGATCAGCGTGCGCACGATCTGCAGGCCGAGGCCGGTGGAGTCGACGTCGAAATCGCCCGGCAGGCCGGCCCCGTCGTCGGCGACGGCCACGCGGAGCCGGTCTTCGCCCCGTTCGGCCACCACCTCGAGCAGCCCTGACCGGTTGGGCAGGCCATGCTCGAGCGCGTTTTGCAGTAGCTCGGTGAGCACCATGGCGAGTGGCATCGCGACCGCCGCTGTCAGCACGCCGAAGCTGCCCGTGCGTTTGGGCGTGACCCGGGTCTCCGGCGAGGACACCTCCCCCGCCATCATGATCACGCGATCCGCGATGTCGTTGAAATCGACCAGCTCCTCGGGCGTGTGCGACAGCGTCTCGTGCACGATCGCGATCGAGCCCACCCGGCGTACCGCCTCATCCAGCGCGACGCGGCCCTCGGGCACGCGCAGCCGGCGCGCCTGCAGGCGCAGCAGCGCGGCGACGGTCTGCAGGTTGTTCTTCACCCGATGATGGATCTCGCGGATGGTCGCGTCCTTGGTCATCAGCTCGCGGTCGCGCCAGCGCAGCTCCGAGACGTCGCGCAGCAACACGACCGCGCCGATCCTGGCGCCCCCCACGACCAGCGGAATGGTCCGCAGCTGCACCACCGCGCCGTTCGATTCGATCTCCACCTCACGCGCGGCGCGGCCGCTGACCACCGCGGCCAGCGACTCATCGACCGGCTCTGCCGTCTGGCACAGCAGCGCGGTCGTCTCCCCCAGATGGGTGCCGACCAGGTCGCTCGCCAAGCCGAGGCGCCGGTACGCGGACTGCGCGTTGGGGCTGGCGTAGGTCACCCGTCCGTACCGATCCAGTCGCAACAGCCCGTCGCCGACCCGGGGCGAGCGGACCAGGTTCGGTTCCTCGCCCGGCACCGGAAACCGGCCCTCGGAGATCATCTGCGCCAGGTCGCTGGCGCTTTGCAGGTACGTCAGCTCCAGCCGGGACGGCGTGCGCGCCGAGCTCAGATTGGTGCTCCGCAGAATGACGCCGAGCAGCTTCCCGCCCCGCCGGACCGGAATCGACTCCTCGCGCACCGGGATGCCGCTGCCCCACTCCGGGTCGCCCTCCCGGCAGATCCGCCGCTCGCGCCACGCGACGTCGATGAGGCCGCGCCGCCCACTGGCCTCGATCGTCCCCACGAGATCGTTGGGGTAGGCCGTGGGTCCGGTGGTGGGGCGCATCTGGGCGAGCGCCACCCAGGCGGCGGGCGCCGCCATGGCCTCGCCGCCGTCCCCACCGCCGTCCCCCGCCCTCGCCGCCCTCGCC
>CALAED010000026.1 GCA_937891035.1 uncultured Thermomonosporaceae bacterium
TGGCGTGGCTGGAGCGAGAGGTGTTCAGCGTGTTCCACCCGGTGGGCACGTGCGCGATCGGCGCGGTCGTCGATCCGGAGCTGCGCGTGTACGGCGTGGAGAACCTCCGCGTCGTCGACGCGTCCGTCATGCCGTCGATCGTCAGGGGGAACACCAACGCGCCCACGATCATGATCGCGGAGAAGGCGGCCGACCTCATCAGGGGACGGACGGCCTAGCGCGCCCAAGCGCCCAAGCGTGTGGTCACCTAGCCGATCAGGAGGTAGTCAGTGGCGGAGATACCCGAATCCCATCGTGATCTACTGGACGCGCAGACCTTAAGCCTGGCCACGATCGACCCCGCCGGCCGGCCGCAGGTGACCACGGTGTGGTTCCTCGCCGAGAACGGCCTGCCGCGGATCTCGCTCAACACGGCGCGCAAGAAGGTCAGGAACCTGCGCCGCAACCCGGCATGCTCGGCGTCCATCTTCGACCCGAACAACGCCTACCGTTACCTCGAGATCCGCGGTGACGCGGAGATCGAACCGGACGACGACTACGCGTTCGCCGATCGACTCGGCGCCAAGTACGGCGCCGACGTGCGCGCGATCGACGGCCCGGGCGAGACGCGCGTCGTCGTCACCATCCGCCCGATGAGGATCAACGCGGTCAACCTGGGCGGCTAGGGCGGCTGCCAGATCGGCCCGCCGGCCGTCCAACGGCCCACGCCCCGGCCCATCGGGGGGCCGGGGCGCGGACCGGGGGGAGGCGGGGTGCGGGTTGCGGGTTGCGTTGGGTGCGGGCCGGTCAGCCGCGGGCGACCGGCTCGCTGTACTGGACCGGTGCGGCGGCCTGGCGGTTGCTGTGCAGGAGGATGGTGTCGGGCGAGGCGCTGCGGGACAACGCGACGGCGATGGCGACCGCGGCGACCATGATGGCGATCTCCGCCGCGGCGAGCTGGGTGAAGGCGCGCCGGGCCCGGGGGGCGTGGGTCTCCTGGTTGGCGCGGATGCGGTGGATGGTGTGGCGGCGGTGCCACCAGCCGAAGATGCCCAACGCGATGAGGGCCGCGATCTTGAATAGGACGAGGACGCCGTAGCGGGATCCCCAGAAGGAGGGGATGGAGCCGATGAGATCCCAGGCGGCGATGACGCCGCTGACCCCGACCGCGACATAGCAGAACAGGGCGAGTGTGCTGAAGCGGGGAGCGGCGACGGCCAGCAGCGCCGGCTGCTTTCGTACGTGCATGAAGAGGGCGGCCAGGCCGCCGACCCACAGGGAGATCGCGATGACGTGGGTGATGAGGCTGTACCTGAGGAGGGTGCTGTGGTTGGCGTGTCCCTGCAGGGCCATGGGCACCAGGTTGTAGGCGGCGAGCGGGAGCAGGATCAGGGCGCCGCCGCGGGTCCTGGTGACGGCGACCCCGGCCGCGATCACGATCGCCAGGGACGTGCTGGAGGTGTAGTCGGCCGCGGCGGGGAAGGCGCCGATGGGGTCGGTGAACAGATTGGCGAACGGCAGATCGGTGACGGGCTGGCCGACGAGGTCGGACCAGCTGAAGATCAACAGGGCGGCGTTGGCGATCGCCCAGACCAGGGCCAGCCAGCTCGCGGTCCGCAGCAGGCGCCGCACCATGGCCCCGGGCTCGGCGGCCGGCTCGCGGCTCGGGAGCAGGACGCAGGCGACCAGCATGCCGATGACGCCGACCGATGCCACGTCCATCACCATTTTTGAGGTCGGCAGGCCCCATCCGGTCAGGCCGCCGGTGCCGCCGATGGCTATCCCATTGATCTGGGACTGGGTCAGGTTGCCGCCCAGCCACATGCCCACCGCCAGCGCTACCACGCCGGTGAGGACGGTGGCGACGATGAACAGCACCATGGCCCGTTTGCGCCCCGGCGGGGGCAGCGCGATGGTGCGCTGCAGGACCTGGTAACGCGAACTAGTCGAGGCCACGAGTCGCCCTCCTGCCGAACAACACCGCACCGGACATCAACACCACGGCGAACGCGCCGCCGAGCCACGGCGCCCAGGTCGGTGCGTTGTTAACTGAACCGGAGGTGCTGTACACCGGGGCCAGCGCGATCGGCCGGTCGTCCGCCTTGGCGCCGCCGGCCGCCGGGCCGGGCTTGGTCAACGTGAAGCGCATCCCGGTGATCAGGGGATGTCCGTCGGCGGCCACCACCCGGATCCTGACCTGATACTGTCCGGCCGGCCCGAGTGGGGCCAGCGACTGGGTCAGCTGATCGCCGGCTATCCGCGCCGGCCCGGCCTGGTAAGTGCGCCCGTCGGGATCCTGCACCTCCACCCGCGAGCCGGTGTTCATTATCGGCTCGGTGAATTTCAACACCAGTTGGGCCGGCGCCACGCCGATCTTGCCGCCGGCCTTCGGGCTGCTGGCCTCCAACGCGGTATGCGCCGCCACCGGCGCGGCCGGAAGCGCGAGAAAGAAGACGGTGAGCACCACCGCGGCCACACCCACAAGCCATGCCACCACACCGATGAATCGATCCATCCCGTCCGACACCGGCGCACCTCCTCTTAACCAGAAGCGAAGCGGCGCCCCGTGCGGGCGGCGCGTGGCGCGCCCGCACGGGGTGGTCGCTCATCCTTCGAGGTCACCGCCGAAGCGGTGCCGCATCTCGATCACGAAACGCGGAAGAAGCGCATCATTTCGTGGTCTTCGTGCTCGATGAAGTGACAGTGGTAGATGAATCTGCTCCTCAGGTCGAACGGCGCGATGAACCGCGTGATCTGACGGGCGGGCGCGAACAGTGTGTCCTTTTCGCCCGTCTCCCACGCCGCGGGCTGACGTTTGACGCCGGTTGGTCTGCCGTTGGCGTCGAGGTCCTCTCGTTCGGTGATCTGGAACTCGACGAGGTGGATATGGAACGCATGACCGCCGCCGACGCTCGGTGTGTTCCACACCTCCCACTGCGCGACGTTGGGGGCTCGCACGGTATGGGAGATCGGGTCCGACCAGAGCTCCAGGCGGTTGGTACCTTGCGCGTCGGTGATGGTGCCCATCTGGAACCGTTTTTGCTGGCCGGGCGTGAACTGGCTTTCGATCACGGTCATGCTGACCCGGTGGAGCTCCTGGGGAGCACCAAGGTTCCGGCGCGCCGGCATCGGCAGCTGGTCCGGCGGCACAGACCGGTCCGGGCTCTTCAGCGGAACAACCCGGAATTTCATGATCTGACCGACGTTGTTCACGTCGTTGGTCGGCGTGCTGGTGTTTCCGGTGACGAAATCGTTGATCAGGAAGAGCTCGGTGCCCACCGACAGGCCGGTGAAGTCGACGACGAGCTCGACCCGCTCCGAGGTCACCATCACCACGCCGGTGTTCGTCTGGTGCAGCGGCTGTGCCCTGGGCAACAGGCCGCCGGCGTCCGCCGCGATCGCCCAGGTCGGCACGGCGATCTGCCCGGGACGCGCGATCGGGTCTCGGACGATCTTGAGCGACATGGCGCGGAAGTTGTTCGCGTCGAGGATGCGGAACCGGTACCGGCGCGGCTCCACCTCCATCAGCGGCCAAGTGGTCCCGTTCACCGTCGAGACCGTCCCCTGGAAGCTGGAGTTCCAGTACGGCGGGATGTCGGAGGCGGGGATGTAGGGACCGGTCAGATCACTGGTGGACGGGTAGAAGAAGGAACCGTCGGTGTTGAAGGTGTGGTCGGCCAGCGCCAGGCAGACGTCGTAGTACGACGTGCCCGCGGCGTCGCCCACCTGTGGCCTGGGCCCGGGCAGCAGGCCGGGCAGGTCGCCGACCCCGCCGTTGAGGATGTAGAACCCGATCAGCCCGGTGTGGACGTTGAGCCGGGTCATGCCGAGGGTGTGGTCGTGGTACCACAGCGTGCCGGCGCGCTGGGTGTTCGGGTAGGTCGACACCTGGAAGCCGGGTCCCCAGTTGACGCCCCAGCGGGCGACGGACTCCTGCCTGAACGGCTCGTAGTCCGTGCCGACGCGGGCGAACCCGCTCGGGATGTTCCGCGCGTTGGGCAGGAACCACGTCTGCGGCAGCCCGTCGCTCTCTTCGAAGACGTGCGCCCCGTGCAGGTGCACGATCATCGGCTGCGGGCCACGGTACGGCGGCGGTGTGCTGGTGAACGTCGGCGTTGAGTCCCGCCCGGCGGTGCCGCCCGGCGGGTTCGCCCAGTGCAGGGTCGGGTCGACGGTGAACATGGAGGGCAGGAAGTTGTTGTTCGCGTCCACCATCTGGTTGACCCACGTGACCCGGGTCTGCTTGTTGGCCGTGTTCTCGAGGGTGAAGCCCGGGGAGCTGAACGTGGCGTTGTTGCCCGGTACCCCGTATCCGTTGACGGTGGTCCGGGGGAAGCCCGGCGGCAGGACCTGCGCGGTGAATCGGCGCTCCGCCACCGTGTACTCGATGCGGCTCGAGCTGTTCCGCGTCGGCGGCATGGCTCGGAGGATGCGCAGCGGGGTCACGTACTTCGGTATGGAGCTGGGCGTGATGGTGGCGG
>CALAED010000027.1 GCA_937891035.1 uncultured Thermomonosporaceae bacterium
GGATGCCAAGCGCGGCCTGGTCATGTATGAGGACGCTTTCGCCCGGCTGCGTGAGTTGGAGGACCGCCCTAGCCTGGTGATCATCCTGTTCCAGTTGGGCATGTGCTTGATCCTCAACGGCGATGTCGATCGAGCCCTTGCCGCCTGCGACGAATCCCTCCGGCTGAACGGGGACAACGACGAGCGGTGGTGCCGGGGCTATGCCCTCTACACGAAGAGCTTCGGCCATTGGGTACGCGGTGAGTACGGCAAAAGCGCCGAGCTGGCCTCGGCTGTCGTGCGCATGAAATATGAACTCGGCGATATTCATGGCATCGCACATTGTTTGGAAGTGCTCAGCTGGGTCGCTGCGGAGCAGGGCCGCTATCGGCAGGCGACCCGGCTCATGGGTGCGGCCTATCCGTTGTGGCAGAAGATCGGATTGCCGCTGTTCGGCATGGAGGTCCTGCAGGACCATCACGATGCCGCCGCGCAGCGGGCTCAGGAGGTACTCGGCCAGGACGTTTATGCGGAGATCTTCCAGGCGGGAACGACACTCACCTTAGACCAGGTGGTAAACCACGCAATCGAAGACGAAGAAGAATCCTGATCCGCAGCACGCGGCGGGCCGGTGAACCGCACCGGAGCCGGGTGTTCCTCAATGATGGCTGGGCGGGAGAATCTGCGGCCAGGGATCGGTTGTACGGGCAGCCAGGGCGTTGTTTGGTGAGCGGATGAGGGCGTCCAGGAGGCCGATCCGGTGTTTAGTGGTGGTGGCCAGGTAGGAGCGGATGATGCAGAACTGCTCGGCGCCGGTCAGGGTACGCAGGCAGCCGGAGGTCCGAAGGCGTTCAAGATCACCTGGCGAAACTCGACCAATTGCGGCGATAGCAAAATGCCTGCCTCACGATACGAGTACGCGTTGCCCTCGACGGGCACATCGGATGCGGACGCCATCTCTCCTCCACAGTGACTGCTGGACAGATAATTTAAGTCTGGACAGCCTTGTGGGCGATCGTTGGGGCCGCGCGGAGGCGCAAGTCCATCGCGGCTTCGTCCCGACGAGCCGCTTCTCCTCCGATGCGAGACACTACACCGATGGGTAAACGCGCGCCTGGTCCTCACCGACGGCGCTGATATCGTGCAGCTGTTGGGCCGCCATAATATCGGCATCCAATAGGAAGAGCGTTACGCCCTCAAGCGGTCGACGAAGACTTCTCCAGGACATGATCGATTACTCCTTGACCACCGTATAGATTTTCCTTCTACCGGGCTGCCCTTTCGGTTGAAGCATGCCGTTGATGTACACGTCGACGGCTGCGGCGTTCGAAACCACCAGGTTCATTCTTGATTCGTCGGCTTGGCGTTCCTCGCCCTGTTTAAGCACACCGTTGAACAACACGTCGTTGTCCGGCGATGAGGAGATAAAGACCCCACATCGCGCGACGCGGCACCGCACCCTCAGCACGTTCACGTGGGTCGGCGGCGAGATATGGGGCGCGCCTTGCGAGGCGGGCGGCGACTTGACCGCACTGGTCGCTGTGTTGAAAGGCGGTTGCTGGTTCTCGTCCCTGGACGTGGCGGCGATGACTGCTCCTGCCGTTACTCCGCCGGCGAGAGCCACGCCGACAGCTCCTAATAGCTTGTGCCGGCCCGTCCAGATCGGCTGCCTCGGATTGTCGTCTAGAACGCGGGTAAGCAACGCCCTGGTCCGTCGTGCGGTTGAGCGCTTGGCGGGTTGTTTGCGGAGCAGGCCCTCAACGGCAGGTCGCATTGGTCCTGCCCGTTTGGGCGGATCGGGCTCTTGGGTGAGCAACGCGCCCAGAGTGGCCATGATGGTGTCCCGCTCGTAGGGTGGTCGCCCTTCCACCGCGGCATATAACGTCGCCCCCAGCGACCACAAATCTGAGGCAGGCGTGGCACGCTCACCTCGGGCGATCTCGGGGGCTATGTAAGCCGGAGAACCCAGGAAGGTGCCAGACCTTGTCAAGGTCGAGGCGCCGTCATAAGTGGCAATGCCAAAATCGGACAGCACCACTCGTCCCTGCTCGCCGACGAGCACGTTGCCAGGCTTGACGTCGCGATGAATCACGCCGGCTCGGTGAGCCGCCTGCAGCGCGTTCAACAGACCCAGACCGATCTGCGCCGCGCGCTCCGGGGCGACTGGTCCATCAGACTTGATGATCTCTTCCAGCGACCGTGACTCGACCAGTTCCATGATGATCCAGGGTCGGCCGGCCTGTTCGACCACGTCGTAGACACTGATAACCCCGTCGTGACGTAGCCTTGCGGCCGCCCGGGCTTCCCTCACTACGCGGTGGTATCGCTCGACGCGCTCGTCCTCGTCAACCTCATCCGGCAGATGAATGACCTTGATCGCCACCGGACGCCGGAGGTGTTCATCGTGGCCTCGCCAGACGGAGCCCATTCCGCCTCGACCAATGCGATCGAGCAGGCGGTAACGACCAAGCAGCAGGTCAGCCGACTCCGTCATGCGCGGAGCATATCGCCCTGACCAGCCCACCCAAGGGCTTTACTCATCCTTGCCATTCTCAACCGATCGACTCGCCTATAGGGCTGAGGAGTTATGCAGTTAACGGCAGCCGGAAAGGGCGAGACATGAATCTTTGTCGCCTTCCAGCCGGGTCCATGCGCGCTGACTCACTGGCCCATACCGCACGACTAGAGAGAACCGCTCTGGCTGGAAACGATCCAACGGCTGCGGAGCGATATCAGGTGTGGCGAGGCACGCAGCGGTAAGGCGCATAGTCCCTTTATAACGACTGCCGGGTGCGGGAGCCTGTGGCGAGGGAGTGGTAACGCTCCTTCAAGGCGCGGACGGCTTGGACGTCGTTCCACTTGTCCATGCCGTGCAGTGTGTCCTTCACTTCCTCCATCAGCCGGGCGGAGCGGTTGCGCGCGCTCAACTCGATGGCGTCGCCGATGAGCGTTGCCGCGTGCTCAACGTCACCGACCTGGAGATGGGCCGTGCCAAGCTCGAGGGTGGCGAAGGCCCGGAGCCGGACGAACGAGGGATCGAAGAGCGAAAGTGCAACCTGCGCCCTTGCGGCTGCGGACATCGGATCGCCGACTTGCAGGAAGAACTTGCTGTGATCGGATAGCAGCAGGGCGCGGCCGTTGAAGTACATGATCGAATCGGCAGCGTTGTCGTCCATGGCGGCTTCCGCGCGCTCCAGTTCGGCGCGACCGTGCGCCCGGGAGGGCGCGTCGTCAGCGTCCAGTGCATAGGAGCGGGCGGCGATCTGATGAGCAAAAGCTTGCAGTTGGGCGTCGTCGGTGCGATCCGCCCAGCCCGGCGCGGCGATCGCGTGGTCAATGGCGATGCGCGGCTTTCGTTCCCAGGTCGCCAAGAGGCTCATCTGGCAGAGGGTGGGCGGCGAGCACGTTGTTCTGCGCCTCGTGTGCCGCGTTGCGGGCCTGCTCGTAGTAATACCATGCGCCGTCGAAGTCGTTGAGATCGTAGGCCAGATAGCCCGTTTGCCGGCTGAGATCGCTGTAGAGCGATAGCAGGCGCGGCCGGAGGCTCTCTGGGCATTCCATGAGCATCGCCTGGACGAGGTTGCGTTGTGCGAGCACCCGTTATTCGGTCCTGCGCCTCGGCATCAAGCACGGTGAAAACGGGGGCGGCCAAGGCGGCCGACGTGGCCCAGCCTGACCCTCCGACAATGCGGCAGCCGAACTTCGTCGCGGAACGCGGCCGCGGACTGCACATCGTCGATGCCCTGTGCGAGAGCTGGGATTGCGTCCGGTCCGGCGGCGGCAAAGCAGTGATCGTCATCCTTCCTTGTTAGTCACCAGCGTCGAGAATGATGATGAGGAGCTATGCGGAATCAGACTGAGTTCGGCAACGAGGGGCAGTTGCGCGCCACGCCTGCGGAACTGCCAACGATGGCGGATCTCATTCAGAAGTATCCAGCCGAGGCCCAGCTCATCATGGCCGCGCTTGAAGACGGGCTGCGGCTCGGGCCCATGCAGGCCATGGAGGCAGTGCCCCCTGCTCGACCCCTATGACATGGCACCGGGCCGCAGCCGTGTCGGATGGGCTGGAGGGGCTAAAGCGCATATCCCGAAGTTGCGCGTACCCGGGACATCGTGCGACCCGAGGTCAGGTGAGGCGCGTCCGGGGAGCGCCAACCGCTCGGTGAGGCCGTGGAATCTTCCCGTTCAGGCGCTTCCTGGATGCACAGCCGCCGCCGGCTCGCCCGCGCCGGTCGGGACTGCGATCTTCTTGCCTGCCGCCGGGTTCCTCTGTCGCGGGGTCACGTTCGCGATGGTTCGTGGGTCAATTCGGTAATACGGCGGGACGAACGGGTGAGACGGATGGACGACATTCAGTTGCTGGCGGAGCGCTTTGAGGCGCATCGCGGCCATCTCAGAGCGGTGGCGTATCGGATCCTCGGATCGGTGAGTGAGGCGGACGATGCCGTCCAGGAGGCGTGGATCCGGCTGAGCGGCTCGGACACCGACGAGATCGGGAACCTTGGCGGTTGGCTGACGACGGTGGTCGGGCGGGTCTCGTTGAATATGCTGCGCTCACGGCGGACGCGCCGCGAGGAGTCGCTCGACGCCGTGTACGTGCCGGAGCCGATCGTCGACCGCGCCGACGGCACCGATCCCGAGCACGAGGCGCTGCTGGCCGACTCGGTGGGCCTGGCCCTGCTGGTCGTGCTCGAGACGCTGAGCCCGGCCGAGCGGCTTGCGTTCGTGCTGCACGACATGTTCGCGGTGCCGTTTGAGGAGATCGCGCGGATCGTCGACCGCTCCCCGGAGGCGGCGCGCCAGCTCGCCAGCCGCGCCCGCCGCCGGGTGCGCGCCCAGGAGACGGTCCCCGACTCCGATCGCGGGACTCAGCGGGAGGTCGTCGAGGCCTTCCTCGTGGCCGCGCGGGCCGGAGACTTCGACCGGCTGGTCTGCGTGCTGCACCCGGACGCGGTGCTGCGAGCCGACCTCGGCCCCGTCGAGGGGTCGCGCGAGGTCCGCGGAGCGGAGGCGATCGCCCGCCAGGCGCTCACCTTCTCGCGGCTCGACCTGACAACGGAGTTGGCGCTGATCAACGGCGCGGTCGGAGTGGTCACCAGGCGGGACGGCGAGCCCTTCTCGGTCGCCGGATTCACCGTCAGGGCCGGACGGATCGTCGCGATGGACATCCTCGCCGACCCCGAGCGCCTTTCCCTCCTCGACCTGACTCCTGTCGACTGACCCGGGAGATCGGCGGTCACGTTCGCTCCTCGCCGTTGGTCATACCGGTAAGGACCACGAACGCAGGAAGGAAACCAATGCTGGAAGCAATCGCGTACGCGACCGTGCTCGTCAGCGACCAAGACAGGGCGCTCGACTTCTACACCAACGTGCTCGGCTTCGAGAAGCGGTTCGACAACCCGACGCCCGACGGACCACGGTTCCTGACGGTCGGCCTCCCCGGGCAGGAATTCCAGCTGGTTCTCTGGCCGGGAACGCCCGGGCAGGCACAGCCGCTCAAGAGCCACACGCCGGGGTCGTACACCATCGACACCGCGGACTGCCGGAAGGCGCATGAGACGCTGAAGTCGCGCGGCGTTCGGTTCGATACGGACGTACTCGAATTCCCGTGGGGCTATGTCGCGGTCTTCCAGGACCCAGACGGCAACCGGCTGCAAGTGCGCCAAGTGAGGTAAGCCGCTAAGTCAGCACGGCAGGCGGCCCGTCCGCCGCCGCGCCGGGATCTTTCGGGGGTCGGCGCGGCGGCGGTGCTACTGCCGGGCGGCGATTACAGCCAGTACTTGCAGGGATCTCGTCACCGTGGCCATCACATCGGAGCCGGCGTTGGCGGCGCTGACCCACGCACCGGACGGCAGCCAGTCCCATAGGGGAATAGCCGCCGCCACAAGCCGCCGTCGGACCAACAGCCAAGCCCCACTCCGACCAGCCCGAACAAATCACCAACAACCGACCCAGGCCTGATCCGGTAGACCGTCGCAGAGATCAAACGCCTGTTCAATGCCGTCCCCGCACAAGCCCACTCCCTCTGGCATGCCGCTCGATGGTCGTGGTGGCGACGCCGCCACCAAGCCCGCGCCCGCTGGTACCACAGACGCGCCAGCCTCACCCGCAAAGCCGCGCTCGCCCGGATCTAACCCTCCTAAAATGCGGCTGACCTACTAGAGCATCGTCGAATGTCCGGATGCATCCTCGCCGCCGATCGGGGCGCGACGGCCACGAGACCGGACCGAAGGCGCGTAGGGTCGTTGACATGGGCGATGAAGAGCCGCCGGCCATCCACATTCTTCGCGATCGTGTGGTGTACGAGAACGACTACGGGAATCTGTATGACGACGAGGTCGAGTTCCGACCCCAGGGCACACTTGGTCGCTATGTACGGTGGAAATGGCGGGCGCCTTACTCGGTGGCGATCCTCCCATTCGTCGATCCGCAGACGGCGCTACTCATCCGTAACTTCCGGCACTCGGCCAGGCGGGAGGTATTGGAAGCGGTCAAAGGATTCGGCGACGAGGCAAGAGATCCGGCCGAGGTCGCGATTGCCGAACTGCGAGAGGAACTGGGGTTCAGCACGGTCAACCTTCACTTCCTTGGTGTTACGAACACTGATCCAGGTTTCGCCTGTCACCCGATGC
>CALAED010000028.1 GCA_937891035.1 uncultured Thermomonosporaceae bacterium
AAGGGTCCCCCTATCGGAGCCTGGATAGACTCCAAGCTAGTACATGTATGTACGAGTGGAGGAGTTGGCAGTGGCGGACTTGGCGTTGCCGGAAGTTGACCCTACGTCGGACCGCCCAATTTTCAAGCAGATCGCCGACCATCTTCGAGAGGCGATCGGCCGGGGTGATCTCCCGCCGGGATCCAAGGTACCGTCCGAGAGTCAACTTATGGCTCACTACGGCGTGGCCCGCATGACGCTTCGGAACGCACTGCAGATCTTGCAGAGCGAAGGGCTGACCGTGGCCGAGCATGGTCGTGGGGTGTTTGTCCGGTCGCGCCCTCCGGTGCGTCGGCTGGCCTCTGACCGGTTCGCGCGGCGCCACCGAGAGCGCGGCAAGGCCGCGTTCATCGCGGAGACGGAGGATGCCGGCGGCAAGCCTTCCGTGGATTCGCTCCAGATCAACGAGACCAAAGCGTCCGCCGATGTGGCCAAGCGGTTGGGACTGGCCAAGGGTGGTCGCGTGATCGTTCGGTCTCGCCGCTACCTCATCGATGGTCATCCAGTGGAGACCGCAGTGTCCTATATCCCCAGTGAGATCGCGCGAGGGACACAGATCGCGCAGCCGGACAGTGGCCCTGGCGGGATCTACGCGCGGCTTGAAGATATGGGACACCGGCTCGATCGCTTTGAGGAAGAGATCAGGTGCCGCATGCCGCTCCGGGAGGAGGCCAAGGCGCTCAGACTCGCCCCCGGGGTGCCGGTCTTCCACCTCGTCCGTACGGCATTCGCGGAGAGCGGCAAGGCGGTAGAGATCTGTGACACGGTCATGTCGAGCGACGTCTACGTGCTGATGTATCAGCTTCCCGCCCGTTAGGTCTTGACTCCTCTAGACGAGTTAGGGTTACATTGATCGCGGCTCCTCTAGACGAGTAGAAGACTAGGGGATCTGACGGAGGCAAGGAGCCGCTTGGCCGTTCGAACCTCCTGCACCCGGATAGGCGGGACGCGTCCACGATAAGCGCATGCCTCCTTGGGCCTCCGGCACATATAGCAAACGAAAAATCCGTACAACCGTATTGATATTTCTGACATAGGAGGGTCTGGAGTGTCGATTGATCGTCGACCGCTCGCCCGCTGGTTGGACCATCCAGCGATGCGGAGAACGCGGACGCGAGCCGTCGAGCCGCTCGGCAAATTGGGGCTTCCTAACCGTCCAGAGTCAGTGCGTTTGGCAAGACGCTTCGTTGAACTTATTGCCGAGGTGCACGGCGTTGGGCATGTCGCCGAAACTGCCGCTCTGCTGGTGTCAGAGTTGGCCACCAATGTGACCAGGCATGCGCGGGATGCAAGCAATCCGATGTTCCACGTTGCCGTCGGTCGTATTGGTGATCGGATGCGAGTTGAGGTGCATGACTCAAGCCCTCAGCTTCCCATAATGCGGCGCTTCGACGCGTTCGACGAGGATGGCCGCGGCCTCTGCATCGTGCGGGAGTTGGCGCACGATTATGGCTGCTACCCATTGCCGAGCGGGAAATCGACATGGTATGAGCTGATCGTATGGCGCCAGGCGGTGAACTGACGTCGACAGGAATTACCACATGCTTAGAAGAGAGGGCGATCTTTTCGGGACTCGCTGCCCGTAACGAGGAGGATCAGTGACCAACAATGAAGAACTGCTTTTGACGGCCGAGGCGATGACAAAGCTCATATCGTTGATTCAGGAATACCCGGCAGAGGCTCGACGAATCATGGCGGCCGTCGACGATGGGCCGACGCTCGGGCCGGCCCAGGTCATGCCGCGCGAGTGGGAGCCGCCGAACGGTTGGATCACCACCTGGGGATAGAGAACTACGAGCCCCGAATGACCGGCAACGCGGGTCCTTGACCACAGATGGCAGGCATACTCCGGGGAAGACTTGCTGGCATCCAGGACAGCTCATGTCGATCTTAGAGCGCTTCGCCCCGACAAGGGCGGCAAGCACGAGAAGGGGAAGTGAACGTCTCTGAGCGCGTCGCCGCTCTCGTTGATCAGGTAACGGGGCTTGATGATCGATGCGTGGGGCGGTTGAGGGGGTGCCCCGTCATTTGTTCGTTCCTGATCGGGCGTGGTGTTCTCCTGGAGATCGCCCTGGCTACGTCATTGACCGGGAGGCCGATCCTGATCGATGGCTGGCGGCTGTGTACTCCAACGCGGCGATCATCACGCAACTGAGCGACGGCGCGGGCGATGTCGCGACTGGCGAGGGCGACTACACGTCTTCTCTCTCGGCTCCTGGGGTGGCGCTGGAGTCCCTGGAGCTTTTGGACCCGTACGACGGCGACGAGGTTCTGGAGATCGGTACGGGTAGTGGTTGGACGGCCGGGCTGTTGTGCCATCGCCTCGGAGGCGAGAGTGTGACCAGCATCGAGCTGGATCAGAACGTACTCGCCAAAGCCGCGGAGAACCTCAAAGCGGCCGGATTCTCGCCCAAGCTAATTTCGGGTGACGGGGCGAAGGGCTGGCCTGATGGCGCGCCTTATGACCGTGTTCATGTCACGGCTGGTGTTCGGGACGTCCCGTACGCATGGGTGCGGCAGACGCGCCCCGGCGGGGTGATCGTCTTTCCGTGGATGCCGGCCTGGGAGGCCGGACACCTTGCCAAATTGACCGTTACCGGAGACGGCAAGGCTGTGGGGCGGTTTCACGGAGGGTGCGGGTTCATGATGCTGCGGTCGCAGCGTCCACCGATCCCAGAGTTCGAGGGGGAGTTTCGTGGCTCGGCGACCGACCTTGACCCGCGAAGGATCGTCCGGGTCTCAACTGGCGCTGACGTGGCCGTGGCGGGGATGCTCCCGGGCGTATTCGGCAACCACGCTGTTGATAACGACGGCTCTTTCGACTTGTGGCTGTGGTCGGCCGACTCCGACGCTCACGTGCACTACGCGCCCGACTACAAGCGGTCGGCGGTCAAACAGCGCGGACTTCGCAACCTGTGGGAGGAAGTAGAGTCCGCCTTCCTCCGGTGGGTCTCTTGGGGCGGTCCGACCCGCGACCGCTTCGGCATGACCGTCACAGCGGACGGTCAATACGTCTGGCTTGATCATCCGGAAAATCTGGTCTGAATCGCCCAGGATGGCCGGTCAATGTGCGTGCTGCCTGAACTGCGGCGAATAAGGGGCTGCTGGCGCCCTCGTTCTGGCAGTTCAGGAGCACACTTCTCCGGGGACGATCAAATGGTCACGAGCCGCTGCCTAGCAGATCGAGCGATCTTCGGCTTGCCCGCGGGCACAGGCGATCTGGTCGACGCTTGCGCGGAACTCGGCAAGAGTCGTGTCGCCCTGCAGTAGCTGCTGCGCGAACTCGTCGTCTTCCAGGAGTGGATGAATGAGTTGGGCGCCCGGCGACGTTTCCAGGAACATCGCGTTTCCGATGACCTGATACACCTGGCTGTAATATGCGGGGTCGATTTCGGGGTTGCCGGCATCTCCGGTTGCTTGCGCTCTTTCCAGTGCGTTGGACACGTGGAAGATGCCACGCCCGGCGGTGTTGATGGCCTCAATAAGCTGGTCGATCGTCACATCGTTGGGCTGCGGAATGTTGATGCGGATTTTTCCGTCTTGGACGGCGGTCGTGAGCTTGCCGGCGCGCACTTTCTCAACCTGCACCACTAGTTTGACAAAGCGGACGGCGGCGTCTGCCGAGTCATAAGGGACGATGACGCTATGTTGGGCATCCTCGCCGGCTGCGTACGCGATCCCGGGCTCTATTGCGATGATAGGGCCATCGATCACCGCCGCCGCCGGCCGAAATCCCCCGACGTTCGAAGTGCCGGGGATGACATCCCCGATTTCGTCGTAAAGAGGAGCGCCGGAACCGCCGCTGTCACGCGGCGTGAGCAGCTCCCAGAATGTGCGGCCGTCACTATGGGGACCGCTGTTGCTCGTCCCGCATGCGGCGAGTCCTGAGGTCAGCAAGGCTGATATCAGGGCGAGCGCGATGACCCTGGCGCGACGTATTCGGATGTTGGTCATCGACGTTCCTACCATCTACCGTTGATGTGGCCACGGTCGTGCGACGTATAGTAGTTGGTGCTCGCGGAGAGCACTGCGTTGCGAAGGCACGAGGCCCCCTCCGAGCTATGGTCAAGGCCCACCGAATGGCCGGTTTCGTGGCACGCCACCTGCTGTCGCTGGTAATTGGAGAATCGGTTCATGTCCGCCAGGTCATACCGGATCTGCCATTGTTGACAGTTTCCGGCCAGGGTGGTCTCGACGCACTTCGCATAGGCGTAGAGGTTCCAGCCTGTACTTGAGCCGTCCCAGTCAAGGCCCCAGTATGTTGTGTAGTGCTGATCATAGGACCGGTTGTCGGTTTGCGAGCTGGGCACCACCCACTCCGTCGTCATATCGGTCTGGTTGTTCAGATTTGACATTGAGTACTGAACGGCGAGTGCGGTGCCGTATTCGGTCGAATCCCAGTTGAAGGTGTGGTGCCCGTTGTCGGCGAAAGTGCAGCACCCGTTACCGAAGTAGTTGGCGAACGCGGGCTGTGTGGATGTCATCACGACGAGGAGAGGAGTGGTGACAAGTATCGCCAGCAATGCTCTTATGGCACGCGTCTTGATTCGTTTCATGTGGCCTCCGAAACGCGACATTTTTGGTGGGTTGAACGGCACGCTTTTTCGTGATCCGCTTGGTGAGCAAGCCTGGGAAAATGGACAATGACGACACCGGCCCGCGCCGACGGCAATGCCGGTGATCCGCTGAATCAGCAGGTGATACCTAACATCGAGGTGTCCTCTTGCTCATGGATGCCGCTTCGTCATCTCGGGGATTCCGCCGGCGGGAAGTAGCGGGATCAGTTTCTCCTGAGATCAATCGACGTGGTTGGCGGTGAGCGCACACCGGTGATGTATACGTGCACAAACCCGGCAGGTAGCGCGGCGCTGGGCCGGAACGAACAACCTGTCGCCGTCCGGTGACGATCTGCTCTGCCAAAGGTCAGCAGGTCAGCAGGTCAGCAGATCGGCAAGTCAGCAGGGCATGCCGGCCGGCGGCAGCCCCCGTGCGGTCGCGTTTCTCCCCGCTGATTTATCGGGCGGCCGGGAGCAGCACAGTGAAGGTGGTGCCCTCGCCCGGGCTCGACGTCACGGTGATTCGGCCGCCCATGGCGCGGACGATCGAGGCGGCGATGGCAAGACCGAGCCCGGCGCCGCCCGGCTCGGTCCGCGATCGGTAAAAGCGGTCGAAGATGTGGGGGAGATCCGCGGGGGCGATGCCTGCTCCGTCGTCGTGGACCTCGATGGCGGCCATCTCGTCGCGCCGGCCGGCGCGCAACGCGATCCGCGCGTCGGGCCCCGCGTGCTGTACGGCGTTGGTGACGAGATTGGACAAGACCTGGAGCAGCCGATCGCGGTCGGCGAGCACGAAGAGATCCGGGGCGACGTCAACCGTCGCCGCCCGCCGTGCCGTTCCGAGCCCGCGCAGCAGCGCCTCTTGGAGGATCAGCTCGACCTCGACCGGCTCGCTGGCGAGCGGGAGGCCCTCGTCGAGCTTGGCGAGCAGTAGCAGCTCCCGCACGATCTTCCCCATCCGGTCCAGCTCGGTGTCGGCGACGGCGAGCGCCTGGCGTACCTCGGCCTGATCGGGTTCGGCGGCGGCCAGCTCCAATTGCCCTTTCGCGACGGTGAGCGGGGTGCGCAGCTCATGTGAGGCGTCGGCGACGAACCTGCGCTGCGACCGGACGGAGTCGTCGAGCCGGCCGAGCATCCGGTTGAACGCCGTCGCCAGGCGTCCCACCTCGTCGTTCGGTCCGTCTTCTGCGACGCGGCGAGACAGGTCGCCGCTCGCCTGAATCGCGGCGATCTGTCCGGAGATGCGCGATAGCGGGCGGAGCGCGCGCCGCATCATGACGAACGCCAGGGCGGCCGCGAACACGAGTCCCACCACGCTCGCCGCCACGGCCGATGACAGCAGCGCCCGCCACGTCGCCGCCGACCGCGTCTCGGCGGCGACGACCACGAGGGTGCCGGACTGCCGCCCGTCCTGCCCGGTCTGTACGAGCGGGACGGTGAGGGCGAGGAAGGAGGCGTCGTCCGCGCCGGTCAGGCTCCACCACCGCGACTCCTGGGCGCGCAGCAGCGCCGCCGCCTGCGGGACCCGCCGCAGATCGAGGCCGCCCGAGCTGGTCAGCACGTCGCCGCGATCCGTGCGTACGGCGACGACCTGGTCATCGGGGAAGGCTTGGGCGGCGAGCCAGCGCTGCGCCTCGGCCGTGAGCGCGTCCGGCCGCTGGGCGGAGATGCGCCGCGCCGGGTCCTGATCGAAAGATCGCGCGGCCGCTTCGAGGCGCTGCCTGAGCTCCCCGTCCAGGTGCCCGCGGCTGATCTGCAACGTGAGGCCGACGACGACCATGAGCGCCGCGGCCATGACCAGCGCGGTGAGCGCGGCGAGGCGAAGGGGCAGCGGCAGGCTGCGCCGCGCCGCCCGCGGCCGGCCCGCCCGCGGCCGCTCCGCGGGTGGCTGCTCCGGTCGGGCGGCGCGGTGGTCGAGGGGGGCGGGATCGCCCCTGGGCAGCGGTTTCGTGTGGCCGGTCTCCGGCGCGGGCGCCGCCCCCGCGAGCTCGGCGCGCAGCTCACGTACGCTCTGGTGGCGGTCGG
>CALAED010000029.1 GCA_937891035.1 uncultured Thermomonosporaceae bacterium
CCAGCATCGAGCCCGTGGTCAACGCCGAAGCGCGCGGGGGCGGGCTGTCGATCGTTGGCGCCTACGCGGACAAGCTCACGGTATCGATGGTGACGCCGAAGGACATCGCGAAGCCCGCCGACCTGAAGGGGAAGCGCCTCGGCGTCCAAGAGATCGGAGCGTTCCGCGAGGTCATGACCCGGATGGTGCTCCAGGACGCGGGGCTGACCCGCGACGACGTGCAATACGTGCCGGTGGACGCGCAAGCGTACATCTCGGCACTCAGCGGGGGGAAAGTGCAGTCGGCGATCCTGCAGACCGAACAGGCGTTCGCCGCGCAGCAAGAAAATCCCCGCCTGCATCAGCTCGTCGACCTTAACGCGCTCAACCCGGATTACTTCTACGGCGCGTACTTCGTCAACAAGAAGTGGCTCTCAGACAATCGTGACGCTGCGAAAGGTTTCCTTACCGCGATCACAAGGGCCCATCGCTTCATGTACGAGAACAAGGCGGAGAGTGTGCCTATCATCGCGAAGGCCACTGGATTCAGCGAAGCGGTCATCAATCAAACCTACGAGCAGCTTCTCGTCAAGCAAGGAGTCTTTCCGGTCAACGAGGGACTCGATCCCGCGCGTATTCAGAAGACGATCGCTCAGATGCGGCAGTACAAGATCCTCGAAGGAAACCCGCCAGCCGACAACTCACTTGTCGATCGCAGCCTGATCGGTGAGGTCGTCAAGGATCTGGGTCCAATGCGGGGGGATCCGCGGTGGCATTAGTCACCTCGAACATATCGACATAGGGAAAGGGAACGTATGGCGCGACCGGCTCTCGACGTACCGACCACGATGCAGGCGGCCGTGCTCTACGGCCCCGGAGACATCCGGGTCGTGGAACGCCCTGTCCCTCAGCCCGCATCCGGTGAGGTGCTCGTGAAGGTGGCGATGTGCGGTGCCTGTGGGACCGACCTCAAGATCTTCGACGGGCACTTTCCGCAGACCCCGCCGTACGGTGCGTTCACGCCCGGCCACGAGTGGACCGGAACGGTGGTGGCGTGCGGCGAGACGGTCGATGAGTTCGCGGTGAACGACAGGGTCTGCATCGAGGCGCACAGCGGCTGCGGACGGTGCGACAACTGCCTGATCGGCCGCTACACCGCCTGCCTCAACTACGCCAACGCCGCCAAGGGGCATCGGGCGAGCGGGATGACGGCCGACGGCGGGTTCGCCGAGTACGCCCTGCACAATGCCAAGGCGCTCTACCGGATTCCACCGTCCGTCACCTTCGAGGACGCGGTCCTGATCACCACCGCGGGTACCGGACTGTACGGTCTCGACGTCGCGGGCGGTTACATCGCCGGTCAGGACGTCGTGATCTTCGGCCCCGGCCCGGTCGGGCTCATGACGCTGCAGCTGTGCAAGCAACTCGCCGCGGCCCGGGTGATACTCGTCGGCACGCGGGAATCCCGGCTGGAGCTGGGCCGCCGGCTGGGCGCCGACCATACGATCAACGCCCGGGAGGTCGATCCGGTGCGGGCCATCCTCGACCTCACCGGCGGCCAAGGGGTCGACATGGCGATCGAGGCGTCGGGGGGAGCGCAGGCGCCCCAGCACTGTGCCGAGGTCACCAAGCGCGCCGGCCGGATCGTCGTGGTCGCCTATTACGAGGACAAGGTGTCCGTTGACCTCTCGGCGATCGTCCGCAAGGACATCACGGTTTACACCTCCCGAGGCGAAGGTGGCAACAACGTGAAGCGGGCGGTCGCGTTGGCCGCCGCGGGAAGGCTGCGGGGAGCCGAGCTCGTCACGCATCGCTTCCCGCTCCAGGACATCGGCAAGGCGTTCCAGACCATGAGAGAACGCGACGCCGGCACTGTCAAAGTGGTCGTCACCCCTTAGCTTGACCTTTGAACCCTGCTTTCCACGCGGGTGGCAGGCCTGCGCGATCGTTGATGTGAGAAAAGGCTCCGCACAGCGCCTCGATGCCTTGTGGACGCTGGGCGAGGCCGTCGTTCATATCGCGACGGCGGTGCTGCCGAGCAGCGATTTGATATCACCCATGAAGCTCGTATTCGGGTCGACGCTGAATCGGGTGAGGTCCAGCACAAGGCTCTTGCGTCCGCCTGCCTTGGTGAGGCGGAGATGCACGGGCGAGTCGCCGGGGTGGGCCAGCAGGATTCGTCTCAGTTCGCTGGTGAGCTCGGGGGTGACCTTCTCTTCGCGCATGGCGATGATGACCGGGCTGTGCCCGTTGCTCTGCGCCGCGGACACGTCGAGCGTCTCCACTTCTTGGGCGATGAAGGAGATGCTGGCCGACTCGTCGTTGCTCTCTTGCTGACGAACTCGTCCGGTGATGGCGACGACGGCATCCTGGACGAGGGCGTTTTGGTAGAGCTGGTAAGCGGCGGGGAAGCAGGGGATTTCAATGGCGGCTTCGTGATCTTCTAGCTTGACGATCGCCCATACGTCCCCCTTTTTGGTGATTTTGCGGTCGAGACCGGTGATGATTCCGGCGATCTTGAAAGTGCTGGATCCGCCCGCTCCGTCGAGTACCTCGGCGATGCGATGATCCCTGTTGCGTTCCAGGATGCGTTCCGCGCCGTCGAGAGGATGACTGGACACGTAGAGCCCGAGCATCTCTCGTTCAAAGGCCAACAGCGTTGCCTTGTCCCATTCCCCGGGCGGGATGGCGACGGCGAAGCTGTCATCGGTTCCGCTCTCTTCCGCTATTCCGCCGAACAGCGAGTCCTGACCGATCGCTTCGTTGCGCTTGACGTCGATGATGGAGTCAACGGCCTTGTCGTGCACCGTGAGCAGCGCTTTGCGTTCGTGTCCTAGAGAGTCGAACGCGCCGGCCTTGATGAGCGATTCGATGGCGCGTTTGTTGCAGACGGCCGCCGGGACCTTGCGGAGGAAATCTGTGAAGTCGGTGTAGCGGCCTTTTTCGGTACGGGACTGCGTGATGCCGTCGATGACCTTGTCGCCGATGTTGCGGATGGCGCCAAGACCAAACCGGATATCGGCGCCGACGGCGGCGAAGCGACGCTGGGATTCGTTGACGTCTGGTGGGAGGACCTTGACCCCCATCCGGCGGGTCTCGGCGAGATAGATCGCCATCTTGTCCTTGTTGACGCCGACCGACGTCAGCAACGCGGCCATGTACTCGGCGGGGTAGTTCGCCTTCAGGTAGGCGGTCCAGTAGGAGACCATCCCGTACCCCGCGGTGTGGGATTTGTTGAACCCGTATGCGCTGAACGGCACCAAGACGTCCCACATGGCCTTGGCCGCCTTGTCGGAGTAACCGTTGGCCTTCATGCCGTCGGAGAAGATGGCCCATTGCTTGTCCATCTCCTCCTTTTTCTTCTTGCCCATCGCGCGGCGGAGGATGTCGGCGCCACCGAGGGTGTACCCGGCGAGCTGCTGGGCGATCGCCATGACCTGCTCCTGGTAGACCACCAGGTGGTAGGTGGTGCCCAGGATCGGGTCGAGCGCGTCTTTCAGCTCCGGATACACCGGTTCGATCTTTTGCTGCCCGCTCTTGCGCAGCGCGTAGTTAACGTGCGCGTTGGCGCCCATCGGTCCGGGACGACCGAGCGCCAAGACTGCCGAGACGTCCTCGAACCGGGTGGGCGCCATCAGCTTGGTCAGGTCGCGCATCATGCTGGAGTCGAGCTGGAAAACGCCAAGCGTCCAGCCTTGCCGCAGGAGTTCGTAGGTCTTGTCGTCATTGAGGGGCAGGTTGAGCATGTCCAACTCGATGCCGCGGTTGGCCTTGACGTTTTCGACCGCATCCCCAAGGACGGTGAGGTTTCGCAGCCCGAGGAAGTCCATCTTCAGGGCGCCGAGATCCTCACAGCTCGGCCCGTCGAACCCCGTGATCCGCGCGCCGTCGTCGGGCCGTTGGAAGATCGGCATGACATCGATGAGCGGCTCGCTCGACAAGATGACTCCGGCGGCGTGCACGCCGTTGCCGCGCGTCAGCCCCTCGATGCCACGGGCGGTGTCGATGACCTTCTTGACATCGTTGTCTTCGTCATACAGCTTGCGCAGCTCGGCGGCCTCCGCGTACCGCTCGTGCTTGTCGTCGAAGATCCCGCTGAGCGGGATCTCCTTGCCCATCACGGCGGGCGGGAAGGCTTTAGTGATCTTCTCCCCGAGCGCGAAGGGGTAGCCGAGGATGCGGCCGGCGTCTTTGACGGCGGCCTTGGACTTGATCGTCATGTAGGTGATGATCAAGCTGACATTGTCTTCGCCGTACTTCTCGGTGACGTAGCGGATCATGTCACCGCGCCGACGCTCGTCGAAGTCGAGGTCGACGTCGGGCATGGAGATGCGTTCAGGGTTGAGGAAACGCTCGAACAGCAACCCGTGCTCGATCGGGTCGAGCTCGGTGATGCCGGTCACGTAGGCGACCATGCTGCCGGTGGCCGACCCGCGGCCGGGCCCCACCAAGATCCCGTTGTCCCGCGCGAACTTGCAGATGTCCGCGACCACGAGGAAGTAGCCCGGAAACCCCATGCCCTCGATGACGCTGAGCTCGTAGTCGATCCGCTCGCGCACGTCTTCGGGGACGGGCTCGCCGTATCGGCGGACGGCGCCGCGCTGGGCCTCCTTGCGCAGCCAGCTCATCTCGGTCTCCCCGTCGGGGACGGGGTACTTCGCCGACAGATCCCGATGCGCGAACACATCGGAGTAGTCCTCGACGCGTTCGGCGATCAGCAGGGTGTTGCGGCACCCCTGCGCCCACACGTCCGAGCCGGGGTCGACGGCCAGCATTTCCTCGGCGGTCTTGATGTAGTAGCCGGTCCCGGAGAATTTGAACCTATTGGGGTCGTCCATCTGGCTCTGTGTGCCGATGCACAGCAGCGCTTCCTGGGCGTGGGCCTGGTCTTCGGTCACGTAGTGCGAGTCGTTGGTGACCAGTGGGGGAAGCCCGAGGTGCTTGGCGATGCGGAGCAGGTCGTCGCGTACGGCGGTCTCAATGGTGATCCCGCCGTGATCCATGATCTCCAGGAAGTAGCTGTCCTTGCCGAAGATGTCCTGGTACTTCCCGGCGGCTTTGAGCGCCTCGTCGTACTGGCCAAGACGGAGCCTGGTCTGGACGGCCCCCGAAGGACAGCCCGTGGTCGCGATGATGCCTTCGTGGTATCGCTCGAACAGGTCATCGTCCATGCGGGGCCACTTCTTGTAGTGGCCTTCGAGTGACGCGAGCGACGACATCTTGTACAGGTTCCGCAGGCCCTGCGCGGTGGCCGCCCACATGGTCTTGTGCAGGTAACTGCCGCTGGCGGAGACGTCGCCGCCGCGGCCGGTCGCCTCGTCGGTCTTGCGCTGGTGCGGCTCCCCCCAAAACACCGGTTGCTTGTGGAAGCGGGACTCCGGCGCCACGTAGCTTTCGATGCCGATGATCGGTTTGATCCCGGCCTTGGTCACGGTCTTTTGGAACTCATAAGCCCCGAACATGTTGCCGTGGTCGCTCATCGCGACTGCGGGCATCCCCAGCTCAGCGGCTCTGGCGGCCAGCTTCCCGATCTTCGCGGCGCCGTCGAGCATCGAGTACTCAGTATGAACATGCAGGTGAACGAATGAGTCGCTGGCCACGTCGCCTTCCCCGGGGGTCGCTGGAGACCCACCAACCTTAATCCGTGGCAGGGGCATCGGGAGGGCGTTGCGGCGGCGTGCCGCACACGCGTTGCAGACCAAATCTTGGTCGCTCCGCCGACCGGCTGATCACAGCTCCACACCCACCCAGGACGCCACCCGAGGCACGCCCAAAGATGCCGATACCTCGGATGCCGTGATCACCTCAGCTCTACCCGAGTCTCGGCGGGGTCATCGAGGAAAGTGCCGATTTTGAACGACTCGCGCGCCCGGACGCCGTGACAGGGCGTCTATCGGGGTGATCGCCGCTGCCAGCGACGGACGCCGCATCGCCTCAGCGAGGTGACCAAGCTGGGTGCGGTGAATCTCGGGAGCGAAGTAGCGGTACCGCCCACCGTTTTTCCAGCGAGAAGGCCCAAGCACCTGCAATTGGAGCGGTTCCCTGTCGAGCATGTGTCCGGCTTCTCGCCGGTTACGCGGTTCAGGATCCGAAGGGGCTGGCATTCAGCTGCGAGAATTACTGGAGTATGGCCACGCTTTTGAGGTGGTCGCGAGCATCGCGGATCTCCGGCACCGTCGCCCATCTGGCCGACTCGGCAAGCACGTCCCGCAGATAGTCATCCAGCCTTCGGGAGTTGACGAGAGGAACAACGTGGGCAAGGCATAGGATGCGGTTGGCCGCGAGTGATGGCTCAGACATCCGCAATGCGGCCATCACCTGCTGTGCAATGCATCTGCTTTGGAGATACGGCGACGAGCTGCCCAAGAGCGTGATTGCTTCGTCAAGCGTGCTGTGTGCCTCCGCGTAAGCCCCTAGGCCGTTGAGCGCTATGCCGATTCCGTGCATCATGTCGGCGATATCGATCGCGGACTGACCCGAAAGTCGCTGATCCCGAAGGGGTGTAAAAACGCTTTCCAGCTCATCACGCGAAGCGTTCTCTTGACCGCGCACCAGCGCCAGACTACGCACCTTGCGTAGCCGCATCCACGCCTGCTGGACCTGGGGGACATCAGAGAGCTTCACGCCGTCTCTTGCATACAT
>CALAED010000030.1 GCA_937891035.1 uncultured Thermomonosporaceae bacterium
CGAGATCTCCCGGCACTTCATACCCGTCCACTTCGTGTGCAGCGGTGAATTCGGCTGGCGGCGGCTCCGAGATCCAATCGGAGGCGTCGATCGGATCGCCGCTGTCGCGTGGCCTGGCCAGTTCAGCGCGGAGACCGGAATCCTCGCCGTAATGACAATGAGGATCACGTTCCTTGCGGACGGGTGCACGCTTGTCGAGAAGATTCACCGGCCCTTGGACGTCATCGGGGGAAGGTTCGGGACGGCCCTGCAGGAACTGCTGTTTGTCGGCGGGAGTGACCCACATGTGCCAACCACGGCGGCCGTCGGACCGGACCATATAAAGAGGTACGAGTTCACCGGCTGCCGTACGACGAATCACGTCGTCGTAATACAGACCATGCGCCGGATCCCACACCGCATGCCAGCCTCCGCACCGCCCACGGCGCTGTTGTGGGCACGGCTCAGGGCCGGTCCAATCGCAGCGGACCAGCCGCAGCGTCTTCACACCGCCACGCACCGGCAACGCCTCCCGGCCGACCTCCCGCCAGCTGAAGACGTTCAAGCGCGCCCACGGGGCCCGATCGATGGGAATGGCGTTCTGGTCATTGACCAGCCACAGCGGGAGAAGGCCATCACTACGGGCGATACGAGTCCGGGTGTCGACCGAACCCGGCGTGATGGCTGACAGCTGGATCTCATACCCCAGCTGGCCGCCGTCGCCAGTCACGATGACGTCCGTGCGGCGTTTGCCGTGCTTGGCTCGATCCTCCACCTGCGCCGCGAAACCCTCCCGCTCCGCGGTCGTGGCCGTGTACTCCTTCAGCGCCTTGTGTAGATCGCTCTCGGCCTTGGTCTCCGACCACTGGCCGACGGGGACGTGCATCGCATGGGGCCGGCCCCGGCTGTTCTTCCGGATGGTCATGAACCCGGGGCACACACAGCCGTCATGCAGATAGGCGTCGACGCAGTACAGCACGTCCGGCCGGTAGTTGCGGTAGAGCTCATCAAGGAGGCCCGGACGGTCCGAGTGACCTAGATCATCTTCGGTGAGATTGAGCTCGATGCCATAACGCCGATGGAAGACACTATGTGTCATTCCTCCACGATAGGCGCCGTCGCCGACAGCACGGTCTGATCCGCGGTACCTCGACCCACCGTGAACAACGGACCCATCACCAGCAGATCTTAAGAGCTACCTCGCCATTTGACGTGGCCGTCATCCGCCGAGCTCAAGGTCATCCGCATTGGTCGGTAAACCGGCGGGCTCCATGAACAAGATCACGACATGCGAGCACCCAACGAGCACCCAACGGCCCGAAAACGCGATCTGGGTACCCTCGATGCGCCGAGAATGCCCAGGTCAGGAAGGGTGCGCCGCCAGGGACTCGAACCCCGGACCCGCTGATTAAGAGTCAGCGGAAATGCGCACTCAATAGTGTTGGACTCTAATTGACGCTATCGCATTGTGCCGGTTAGTGCATGTCGGGCGCGTTTCTCATGTCGCGTGCTGCCGTGCACTGCCGGTCTGTTTCGCGGCATGCGAGCACACACCGAGCACACCGCGCCCGGAATCGTTCCACCAAGCAGGCCTTCGTGCCCGTCGAACCGCTGCAATGATCACGCCGGGGGGCGATGTTGCGGGTTCTTATCCCTGACTGCGCGTAAACCTGACGAGACTCGAAGGCGTCATCATACATGTAGATCGGAGTGGATGGCGGCAGGCGGCCGAGCGGGGCCGACCGTTCGTCAGGGGGATTCAATGGGTGATCGGTGGATCGCGATCGATGTGGAGACAGCGGCGGAGCGGGATAGCATATGCGCCGTTGGCATGGTGGAATCGGTAGGTGGGAGTCTCCGTGCCCTTGGTCGCTGGCTGCTTCGACCTCCGCGTAATGAGTGGAATTCGTTTAACATTGGTATCCACGGGATCCGCCCGCAGGATGTGATCGACAAACCAACTCTTGCGGAGTGGTGGCCGGAGTTCCTGGACGTTGTTGCGGGCGACCCGGTGATAGCCCATCATGCGGCGTTCGATATGAATGCCTTCAGATACACCCTCGAGGCGTGTGGCGTGGACGTTAGACCCTTCCGGTTCGCCTGTTCTCGAGTTATCGCGCGTGATGTATGGCCGGGGTGGTGGTCTTACAGCCTTCCCGTGATTGTGGAGCAGCTCAAGCTGCCGGCTTTCGATCACCACGATCCTCTTGATGATGCCCTCGCCTGTGGGCGCATTGTGAATAGTGCTCTGTCGCACTGTGGGGTGGATTCTCTGGACGGGTTGGTGGCTGAGCGACGGCTACGATGGGGCATGGTCGATGAAGGCCGGTATGAGCCCTTCGTCAACATCAAGAAGGGGAGCCGCAGCATCATCGCCCCGACCCCTTCTGCTGGCGTGGTCTTCGATGAGGATCACCCGCTCTTCGGAAGGCTCGTCGCCTTCACAGGCACTTTGGGCTCTATGAACCGAGCACAAGCTGCACAGATGGTGGCCGATGTCGGTGGGCACTTTAGTGCAGGTGTGACGACAAAGACAAACTATCTCGTAACTGGGACACAGGATTTCCGTGTTCTCGCCAAAGGGGCCAGCACTAGTAGTAAGAGAAGAAAGGCCGAAGCGCTCATCTCCGCTGGCGCCGACCTTGAGTTTATCCCTGAAGATGAATTCCTGCAGCTTGTTCAATCAGCACGTTGACGCCCCGCGTCGCTGTTACTCAGAAATCGGATGCGAAGCGGGTGGTGCTGGTTTTGGCGGCTTGGTCGCGGCTGCTGGGACTGGGAGGACGCCAGCGTCGTGGAGGTCGTCGTTGCTGATCAAGGGTCCTGCGCATATCTCGCTGAGCAGTCGTTCTTGTTCTGGATGTAGGAGTACGCATCCGGTCAGTACGGACAGGAGACCCAGGAATTCGAATGTCAGGTCGCGGTTCCAGGAGATCGTTCTGATGTCGTCGAGTTTGTTCCTGGGGCGCGCTGTCCGATCGTTTAGCCAGCGCCACACCACGCGCCGGCCGGAGACCGTGTAGTCGATGACCTCTTGCCGCACTGGGGCGAAGACACCGTTGCCGATCATGAGTGACGTGTTGTCCGGGTCGTAGGTGAGGCGTTCGGGGAGCCGCTCTGGGAGTGCTCTGACGGGGGTCAGACACTTGACGCCGAAGTGTTCGACAAGGGCGCGTATCGAGCGTGGGCGCCCGGCGGCGGGATCATCGAAGCGACTCCCGTATGTGTGGAGCCAGAGGATTTGGCCTCCGATGGACACCGCGCGGTTCCACAGCGTCGCATCCGTGGTGAGCGGGACTCGCACGCCTGGCTGCCGCAGTTGCTTGTGGAACCGGCGGGTGTAGGCGGGGTGCGCGGCCACGGCTGCGATGTAGGCCAGCACGTCCTCGGCGGAGACGGAGACTCCAAATTTGCTGCTGAGATGGTTGAGAAGGTTCTTGGTCATGTTCGGGGCGCTGCGCGTCGAATCGCGCCAGAGAGGTCGTACTCCGCCTCCGCCCCAGCCGCAGAAGTGATCGAGGTCGGGGACGAGCCCGGTAAAGACCAGAGCCGGGCCGTCCCCGATTTCGTGGGCGTCTTGTTCGGAGACGTAGACCTGGTGTTCGGATCGGACCTGCCAGAGCGGGGGGCGGGCCATGACCAGGAGCCGATTGTCGGGGATCAGCCACTGCCGGTCAAATGAGCGGTAGGCGACCTGGATCGGCTCGGGGCAGGGGCTGGACTCCTCCGCCAGCGTGCGCTGGAGATGCGGGAAGCCGGGTAATGGCTTGACCTGGCTGTGCAGGGTTCGGTCTCGGCTTTCCCGGAAAAGTTCACGGCGTTCCTCGACCGGCATTCTGGAAACTAGGAGCGATCCTCCTACCTCC
>CALAED010000031.1 GCA_937891035.1 uncultured Thermomonosporaceae bacterium
AGGCCCGCGGCCACCAGGGGAGTCCGGTGTTCCATGAGCTGGAAGTGCAGGTGCGGCTCCGATGAGTTGCCGGAGTTGCCGCACTCGGCCAGCCGGTCACCCGCGGCGACGCGCTGTCCCGGCCGGACCCGCACCGACCCACGGCGCAGGTGCGCGTACGCCGCGTACACGCCGCCGCCGAGGTCGAGGACGACGTGGTTGCCGAGGAGGAAACGCGGTCCGAACACCTCTCGCACGGACCCCTCGGCGAACAGGAACGGCAGGGCGAGCCAAGAGTCCCGGCTCCAGTGGTCGCGCTGCCAGTCGCTCGCCCTGACCACCACACCGTCCGCGGCCGCGTACACCGGCCGCCCGAACCCGGCGAACCGCCGCGGCGGACGGGCCGGCGGCCACGCGCGCGCCCCCTTCCAGGTGCCGCCATCGTCCGGCTCATGCACGAGGTCGATGGCGTAGCTCTGCCCGTAGGCGTGCACGCCATGACTCGGCACCCGGTCGGCCGGGCTGTTGGCGGCGATCCACCGGCCGAGCACCGGCACCCGGACAATGACCGGCTCGCGCCGGACCTGGCCGAACGGCAGAAACATCGACACCATCGCGACGCCAACGACGATCCAACCGGCGACGCCCAGCGGGTCGACGCCGTGCCACCGCCACGTGATCAGGTCGATGACGGCCGCGTACAGCAACGGTATGCGGACACGGGCGATGAGGATGGGCAGCGGTGCGCGCATCGATCTCTCCTTGATGTGTCGGGTGCGTGAGCACGGTCAGCGGCGGGTGGCGGCGATGACGACGAGGAGCGGCACCACGCGTTCGCCCGGGACGGTGTACTGGCCGCGCGTCGTGCTGCGCAGCCAGCCGGCGGCAACCAGTTGGCGCAGGTGGTGGTAGAGCTGGCCGGTGGTGCCGAGCCGTTCGTGGGCGCCGAGCTCGGCGGCGGTACGGGCGCCCTGGAGGATCTCACCGAGCAGGAGCAGCCGCACCGGATGGGCCAGCGCCACGAGCGCGGCGCCGCCCTGGGACCAGTCGTCGGCGAGCAGGTCGGCGGCGGGATGGCCCTGCTGCCACTCGTAGTGCTCGCCGGTCGGCAGCGTGACCTGACCGGTGAACAGCACCGCGCCCGGCTCCGCCGTCCGGTCCTTGAGCCCCTCCAGGGCCCAGAACGTGTCGGCGTCCGGCTCCGGCGTGCCGACCCGGACAGAGGCGGGCGCGGCTTCGAGACGGTCGAGCCGGGCCTCGAGCCTGGCCACCCGGTCCGCGAGGGACGCGCCGCCGTCCGCCGAAGAATCGCTCATAACGCGATTTTACGTAATTACGTAGTAACGGCAAAACGCCGCCTCCGGCGCATGCGCGAGCGGCTCACTTCAACACCGTGCCGTACGACCCGCGTAATCCCTGGAGCCCGCCGGGGATCCGGCTCGGCACCCCGGGGATCACGACCCCCGCGGGCTGACCGAGGAGCACATGCCGCAGATGGCGGAGTGGATGGCGCCGGCGATCGACGCGGCCGAAGACGAGCCCTGGACCGCGTCGCCGGTCAGATCCACGAGCGGCTGTCGGGCTACCCGATGCCGGGCTGTGCCGCGACGCCCTGATCGCCGGGCTGAGCGGCGGCCGGCCGCAGCACCGTGATCAGCCGCCAGGCGGCCGGGTCGTCGACGCCCACGTCGGCGAAGTCGCCGTAGCGCGCAGCGATCTCAAGGGAGCCGCACAGCCGGATGGCCGCTTCTAGCTCCGTGGCCGTCCAGAACCGGTATGGTACGACGCCGCGTATCACGCGGGTCGCGTCGCCGCTCGTCACAGTGATGGTGACGTGATCCGCGACGATCTGGGTGATCGGATCGAGAACGTCGTCCGGCTCGCCCCACCGTACGTCGGCCTGTTCGCCGTCGCGGGCCACCCGCCAGGAGTTGCTCGACCGCGACCGCGCGGTGAGCCGGTCGGCGGGGTGGCTCATCTCCAAGACGTAGACGCCGTCAGTCGCCACGTGCGCGGCGACCCGGTCTAGATGCGCCACGATCGCGTCCAGCGTCATCAGATGCGCGGTCGAGTCGAGCATGGTGATGATCAGGTCGAACCGGCGGCCGAGCCGAAAGGCGGCCATGTCGCCGCGCACCACCCGCAGCGGCAGCCCGGCGCCGCGCTCGGCGGCGTAGGCGCACATCGCCGGGTTGAGGTCAAGGGCGGTGGCCTCGATGCCGCGGGCGGCGAACTCGCGAGCATGCTCGGCCGGCCCCGCCGCGAGCTCCAGGACCGACCGCGGCGGGGTGCGCGCCGTACGGTGCCGCGCCGACCACCGCAGCAACGCGTCGACCTCAGCCGGGATATCACGAAAGGCGCAGGCGAGCTCATAAGCCCGAGGATCGTCGTAGATCCCTGTTGTCACCCGTCCATCATGTCAAGGGAGGTGAGCGCCGGTCCGCCGGGCCGCCGCCCGCCCCTGCCGCTCGGGCCCGACTCAGCGGGCGCTACGGATTTCGATGATGGTGGTGAGATGGTCGGTCTCCATGGCCTGGCGAAGCCGGGCGAGGGCTTCGCGGACGCGCTGCTCGGCGGCGGCGGGATCGGCGTCGGGTTCCAGGGTGACGGCCATGGCGAGCCGGGGGCGCGCCGGGTGTCCGTTGAGAGTGGCGCGCGTGCGGCGTAGGTAAGGGCTTTCCTCGAGGTCGTTCCGGAGTGCCGCGGTGAGGGTGGCGGCGGGCAACGTGGTGCGGCCATGGCGTGAGTCTGGCTCCAGCCGGATGGCGCCGATCGACTCGGTGCGCGTTTGCGCGATCAGCCAACGCAGCGCGAGCAGGGCGATCAGGATCGCGACGGCCAGCAGCGCCAACCAGAACCACAGGTGGTCGGCGGCGAAGGCGCGTACTCGCTGGTTGGTCACCGGGTCGGCCGCATCGCCGAGCAGGCCGGGCCACAGGCCCAGGCCGCGGGCGAGGGCGACGACCGCGGCCGCGATCAGGGCGAGCCCGACGATGGTCAGGCCAATGCGGTTGCCACGTGCGGTACGGTCGCTCATCGGTCAGTCCTTTCCGCGCCGTACGGTGACCCGGACCACGGGATGCCGCAGCGGCGCGAGCCGGTCGATCCGATCGGTCACGGCTCGACGGACCCGGTCGCCCAAGCCGCTGGTGTCGCGAAGTGGGCTGACGGTACGTACCCGGATCCGGCGGCGGCCGATCCTGACTTTGGCGCGGGCGATGCCGTCGACGCCTTCGGCCGCTTGGGTCAGGTAACGGCGCAACCCGCCTCGGGAGATGCCCAGCACCACGTCCGGGTCGTGGGACGCCAGGGCGACCGCTCTGGGGCGTCTCGGCCACAGCGCCAGCGCAACAAGCAGCAGCCCGACCGCGCCGATCGCGCCCGCGGTGATAAGCGCGGACAGGTGGTCCCAGTGTGTGGTACGGCCGAGCCGGGCCAGCGAACTCACCGGCAGCAGCAGCGACGACCGACCCAGCAAAGCGGAGATGATCTCGGCGGCGATCAAGATGGCGGCGGCCGCGAGCACGGCGCTGACCACTATCGCCGGGTAGCCGCGACGGGGCCGAAAGGCACGCCTGGCCGCACGCCAAGCCGCGCGGTCGCCTCGGCCACGCACGTCCGGGCGGCGCTCGCGCGTAGGGTCGCCGGGCGGAGCGTCGCCGGTGTGAGTGTGATCCGTCGTGGTCATAGCAACCGCCTGCCCTGCTCTTGGGGCCTGGTGAGCCGGACGATGTCGATGTCGACCTGGCGTACCTCCAGTCCGGTCAGCTCGCCCAGACGGGAGGTCACCCGATCTCGCAGCCGTCGTGTCACCTGCCTGATCGGTTCCGGGTAGACGACGGTGATCTTCATCTGCACGGTGGCCAGGCGTCCGTCGACGTGCGCGCTCACCTGCGGCCGCGTGCGCTGACCCGTCCGCCCCAGCGGCACGCCGAGCACCCGGCGGGCCGCCCCGCCGGTTGCCTCGACTTCGGTGAGGACATGCGCGGCGATCCGCTCCAGCACCCGATCGGCGATCTCGGTCCGCCCGCGAGCCTGGGCGGTCATGAGCGTCTCCGACTGCCGACCAACCCGCCGACGTCCAGTTCACCGATCAGCGCCCGACCCGCCAGAAAGCCGATCACCCCCAGCACGAGCACGATCACGAACGCGTCGAACCCGCCGAACGCCCCGGCGAACCCCAGCGCTGTCCCGAACCCCAGGCCGCCCAGCGGCCACCAGCGCATCTCCTCCATGGCTCTCACACCCTCTTCTCTCAAGATTGTTGAACTCGCGTCTAGTCCGGCGGGCGGCGCCGCCGACGGCGCCGCCACGGAGCTT
>CALAED010000032.1 GCA_937891035.1 uncultured Thermomonosporaceae bacterium
GGCAACCGCAACTTCGAGGGGCGCATCAACCCCGACGTGAAGATGAACTACCTGGCCTCGCCGCCGCTCGTCGTCGCCTACGCGCTCGCCGGGTCGATGGACGTCGACATCCTGAGCGAGCCGCTCGGCATCGGCGCGGACGGCGCGCCGGTCTACCTGCGCGACATCTGGCCGTCGAACGAGGAAATCGCCGAGGTCGTGCGGTCGTCCATCGGCCAGGAGATGTTCGTCGCCGACTACGCCGACGTGTTCGCCGGCGACGAGCGGTGGCGCGCGCTGCCGATACCGACCGGCGACACCTTCGAGTGGGACCCCGACTCCACCTACGTCCGCAAGGCCCCCTACTTCGACGGGATGACGATGGAGCCGGTGCCGGTCACCGACGTCCACGGCGCCCGGGTGCTGGCCAAGCTCGGCGACTCCGTCACCACCGACCACATCTCCCCGGCCGGCTCGATCAAGGCGGACTCCCCGGCAGGGCGCTATCTGCAAGAACGCGGCGTCGCCGTCAAGGACTTCAACTCCTACGGCGCGCGGCGCGGCAACCACGAGGTCATGATCCGTGGCACGTTCGCCAACATCCGGCTGCGCAACCAGTTGCTGGACGGCGTCGAGGGTGGCTTCACCCGCGACTTCACCCGGCCGGACGGCCCGCAGACCACGATCTACGAGGCGGCGCAGGCATACGCGGCGGCGAACACGCCCCTCGTCGTCATCGCCGGCAAGGAGTACGGCTCGGGCTCGTCGCGCGACTGGGCGGCCAAGGGCACAGCGCTGCTCGGCGTCCGCGCCGTCATCGCCGAGTCCTACGAACGGATTCACCGCTCGAACCTCATCGGCATGGGCGTGCTGCCGCTGCAGTTCGCCGACGGCCAGTCCGCCGCCTCGCTCGGACTGACCGGCACCGAGACCTTCGACATCGTCGGCATCGAACGACTCAACGCGGGCGAAACCGCTCGCGAGGTCACGGTCCGGGCCGACGGCAAGGAATTCGCCGCCATCGTCCGGATCGACACCCCGGGCGAGGCCGACTACTACCGCAACGGCGGCATCATGCCGTACGTCCTGCGTTCCCTCCTGCGCACCTAGCGTCCACCGCACGGCCACGGCACCTGGGGCGGCCTGCGAGTCAGGCCGCCTCCGGGAGGGCTCCCCACAGCGCCCGCACGCCGAGCCACAACAGGTAGCCGGCGCCGGCCATGCGCAGCGCGTCGAAGGCGAGCTGTGAGGCCGCGAGTACCGCGGTGAGCCCGGCGGCGCTCGCCGCCGCCCACACCAGGCATCCCGTGGCGACGCCGACCCCGGCGAGATAACCGACGCGCCGCCCGCTGCTCACGGTCGTACGGAGCACGAGCACCGTATCGAGGCCGGGCGTGATCGTCATGAGGGCGGCAACGACGGCAAAAGTGAGCGCGGCGGTCAGCACTGCGACATCCTTTCATCGCAGTAAATGTCGGGATGGGAGACGTCCTAGGGTGGGCGGGACGCCACGTTGACAGCGGAGTGTGATGTGACGCAGCAGCGGCCGGACCGGGCCGACCTCGAGGCGGCCCGCGGCCGGGCCATCGGGGACGTGCTGCCCACGGCGGGGCGGCCGCTCGCGGTGCTGCTGTGCGGGATCAATCCCAGCCTGTACTCGGGGGCGACCGGCCATCACTTCGCCAGGCCGGGCAACCGGTTCTGGCCGGCGCTCCACCGCTCCGGTTTCACCGACCGCCTGCTCGCCCCGCATGAGCAGCACCTGCTGCCTTCGTACGGGCTCGGCATCACCAACCTCGTCGACCGGGCCACGGCACGCGCGGACGAGCTGACCGAGGCCGAGCTGCGCGCCGGCGGCGAGCGCCTCGCCGCGTTGGTGGCCCGCGTCTCGCCCCGGTACGTCGCGGTGGCAGGGGTCACGGCCTACCGGATCGCGTTCGGCAGCCGGCGCACGAGCATCGGACCGCAGCCGGGCACGCTCGGCCCGGCCGGGCTGTGGGTGCTGCCGAACCCCAGCGGCCTCAACGCGTCGTGGACTCTCGCCAAGATCGTGGAGGAGTTCGCGCGGCTGCGTGCCGCGATCTTGGCTTCCGCGGCGCGTCAGGACGGCGCCTGAGCCGTCGGCCGGGGCGGGTTGAGGGGCCGGCTAGGCGCGCCGGGCGACCAGATGGCCGTAGGCGATGACGTTGTCGATGTAATGGCCGGTGCGCCGGTCGAAGCCGCCGCCGCAGGTGATGAGCCGTAGTCCGGAAAAGCCGATGTCGCCGTACACTTTCTTGGTGGGGAACGCGTCCTTCGGCACCTGCTGGATCGCGTCGAGCACGAAGGTGGCCACCGAGCCGTCCTTGCGGATGACCGCGACCTTGTCGCCCTTGCGCAGCTCCTTGAGCCGATAGAAGACCGCGTGTTCGCCGTGCGCGTCCACGTGGCCGGCGATGACGGCGGGGCCCTTCTCGCCCGGCGTCGGCCCGAGGCGGTACCAGCCGGTCAGGTTGGGCTGGGACAGCGGCGGCTCTTGGATGGTGCCGTCGCGCTTGAGGCCCAGCGTCGAGATGGGGGCGTGCACACCGATCTTCGGGATGTCCAGCCTGACCGGCAGCGAACGGCCGAGCGTCTTCGCCTGCTGCCCGCCGGCCGCCGTGGCGGGGGCGCTCGCCTTCGGCCGTGACGTACTCGAGGTCGTGGGCGAGGTCTTGTCGCCGCACCCGGCGAGCCCGGACGCGCCGAGACCGACGATCACCAGGGCACCGGCGACCGCACGCGACCGCCGACGCCCTGGGCGGGGGACGTTCATCGTCAGGCGTCCTCGTGGGCCTGCCGGCGCCGGTAGGCCACGGTGAGCGCGGTCGCCGCGACGAGGGTGGCACCGCCGGTAAGCGCCAGTACGAAACCGTCGCCGCCCAGGCTGGTCCCGTCGCCGGTCTGCACACCGCCCACCGGCACGACGCCGGTCTGGCCGCGGTGCTTCGTCGTCTTTTGGCCCGGCGCCGCCGAGAACGTGACCGAGCCGACGTTCTCGCAGGTGACGACCACGTGGTACGTCTTGGTCGCGGACAGGTTGGACTTCGTCAGCGCGCTGCCCCGGTGCCGCTGGTCACCGATCTCCGCAAGGGCCAGCGGCCCGCTGAACAGCCCGTCGACGTCCTCTACGGTCGGCACGGTCGGGCAGCCCGTGGTGGTCAGCGTCAGCGTGTCGCCGGGCGAGAACATGTTCGGCGTGATGTCGGCGTCGAAGTTCGGCGCCGGCTCGGATACGGTCGGCGTCGCCGTCGGCGTGCCGGTAGGGGTGGAGGTGGGCGTCTCGGACGGCTGGCCGCTCGGGTCGCCGCTCGGCTCCGGCACCGCTGTCGAGGTCGCGCCGGGCAGGGCCGCGTCCGCGGCGAAAACGGGTGTGGCTCCGGCCAGCACCACTACTCCGGCGGCCGTCATCGTGGCCGCTAGACGACTGATGCGCATGCTGCTCCTTAGGAATGGAGAGTTCCCCGACGTCCCCCGGTTTGGTGCGCTTGAGGCAAATGGGAACTTCGGTAGTGAGACGCGCTTTCACCCGAAATCGAGTACGCCGATCGCCGGGTGAACCGTCAGTGGCCTCATCCGGCCAGCATGCGTCGCCCTTACCAGGACACGGCGGGCGGAAGCTCCGCGGTGGCGGCCGCGGGCCAGTCGAGCGGAGCGCCGAGCGGCATCAGCTCGGCCATCTGTTCACGGAACCACGGCGACGCCTCTGGGTGGCGGCTGAGCTCAACGCATTCCTCCCACGTTCGCCACTCGGCGGACGCCACCCCCGCC
>CALAED010000033.1 GCA_937891035.1 uncultured Thermomonosporaceae bacterium
CCCCGGCGCTGCCCGGCCCGCACTCGCGGGGCGCGCTCGGCCCGGCGTTCGCCGACGCGGTGGCTGCGGCACCCGGTTTGACCGAGATCGCGGCCATCGCCGCGCTCGCCGAGCGCTGCCACGTGCCGCTCACCGCGGCGGCCGTGACCACGGCCGCCGCGGCGCGCGTCGAGCGCGGCGCGACCGACCTGCTCGCCGCCATCCACGCGGCCCCGCCGCACCTGCGCGACGCGCTCATCACTGGCGCCCTCACCGGACTCGAGTTGGCCACGGCGAACGCCCGGGCCGCGCTGCTCACCGACCAGGTGTGCGACCTCGCCGTCGGCCACGATCTGTCCGCCACGCCCCGGGTGGCGCTGCGGGTGCTGAGCTCGGTTGGGCGCCGCCACAGAGGGAGGCGCGTCGAGCTGACCCGAGAGGCGGTCGCCCTCGACCGCCCAGGTCTGCTCGCCGAAGAGATCGACGCCGCGCTCCGTTCGCTTTGGTCCGGCGCGGCGCCGACGATCGCGGAATGCGAAGCCATGCTCGACTCGTGGGGGCCGGACACGGTGGCGGCCGCACTGGCCACGTACCCGGCGCTGGCCCTGCTGCCGTCGCGGGCGTTCGCGGCCGCGCGGGAGGCGCTCGACACGCCCCAGGTGGTGCGGCTGGCCGAACGCGTCGAGGCCATCCCGTGGCCGGACGGCGCGGCGCCGGGTGCCCTGCGCGGCGACGCCGCCGTCGTCATCGGGCATGCCGCGCTGGCCCGCATCGCCGTCCACACCCTCGACGTCTCCGCGCTGGCCAGGTCTTTGGACGACGTCGCCGCCGCGGCGGGCGCGCCGGCGCTGCTCGACGCCGCCTTCGGCATGGCCGCCAAACGCCTCGCCCGGCGGTCCCCCGAGTTCAGGGAGTCGCTGCTGGCCGCCGTCGGCGAGCAGGCCAAGGTACGGCTCGCCGGCCTGCTGCCGGCGCCCACGCTCGAGCGCCGAGGGCCCGACCGGCGCCGGCTCTTCCGCAGGCGCGGGGGGTGAGACGTGCCCTTCGTCGGAGCGGTACTCATCGTGCTCGCCTGGATCGTGGTGACGGGCGCCGGCCTCATCGTCTTCCCGGTCGTGTTCGCCGTGTCGCTGACCGCCACCACCACCGGGATCGTCGGTTACTACTACGCGCGGGCCTGCCGCGCGCTGATCGCGGCGCGCGCGGACGGACCCGCCCCGGTCGCCGCGCCGCCGATGGGCCCGCCGATCGGGTCGCGTGATGCGGCGGCACTACCTGCTGAGCCAGGTGTGGCTCGACTGGTGGACGATCATCCGGACGACCGTGCCGCGGGTGCGCCGGACGTCGGCGCGCGCGCTCACCGCCACCACGAAGGCCATGCTCGGCGGCGTGCGCGGGCTGTTCACCTTCCCGGTCTGGCTGGCCGTGTGCGGCGGCATCGTGCTCGCCGCCGTGCCGGTCGGCGCGCTCGGCGCCGCCCTCGCCGTGCTGTACGTCCTCGTCGCCGCCGTCGGGCTGGCCGGCTGGCTGGCCGGCGCGCTGGTGCTGGCCACCGTCGAACGGGTCTTCATGGCCTACGGCCGGATCTTGCAGACCTGCCCGCATCCGTTCTGTTACGAAAAGATCGCGCTGCCCGCGTACGAGTGCCCCGCGTGCGGCGCGCGGCACCGGCGGCTGGCGCCGAACCGCTGGGGCGCGTTCCGGCACGTGTGCCGATGCGGCACCCGGCTGCCGACGACGATCCCGCTCGGCCGGTTCCGGCTGACCGCGTACTGCCCGCACTGCGCCGGGCGGCTGCCCGATCGGATCGGGCGGGTCCGCGTCGAGCCGCTGCCGTTCATCGGCGGGCCGGCGGCCGGGAAGACCACGTTCATGTTCCTGGCCATCCGGGCCGTGAGCCGCCGGGCGCACGCGGCGAACGGACGCGTCGCATTCGTCGAGCCGCGGCACGCCCAGGCCTATGCCGGGGCGCTCGGCGAGTTCCGGCGCGGTGGTCAGCTGGCCAAGACGGGGCCCGAGCTGCCGCTGGCCACCATGGTGGACGTCGACCTGCCCGGGCCCGGCCGCCACATCCACCGGATCTTGTACCTGTTCGACCCGGCGGGCGAGCACTTCACCGGCGCGACGGCGGTGGAGTCGCTGCGCTATCTCGACCACGGCGAAGCGCTGCTGTTCGTGGTCGACCCGTTCGCGCTGCCCGAGATGCGGCGGGCACTGAGCGAGGAGGAGAGCGAGCGGGTGGCCAAGTCCGCCGCCACCTCCGACGAGGATCCATCCGACACCCTGCAACGGGTGCTCAACGAGCTGCGGTCGCGACCCGACCAAGGCCGCCAGAAACGGATCGCCGTGGTGGTCACCAAGGCCGACCTGCTCGGCCAGACCGCGAGCGGCGCGGGTGGCGTACCTGACGTCCGCGCCTGGCTCGGCGGGCTCGGCATGGGCAACACGATCCGTACGCTCGACCAGGTGGCCGGGCAGGTCAGGTACTTCGCCTCGGGCCTGGACACCGACCCGGCCGCCGTGGCCGAGCTGCTGGGCTGGGTCACCGGGATCGCCCTCAACGGGCACACGCCGCGGCACGCGGTCGAGCCCGAGGTGCCGGCCGCGGCGCTGCGCGATCCATGGACGCCGCGCGGCCGCCCGGCCGAGCTGGTGCCGGCGAGCTATCAGGCCGGCCGCTGGGCGATCCTCGCCGGTCTTTCGCTGCTCAACGTCGCCGTCATCGCTCTATCGATCTGGTGGATACTACGCGTCCTGCCGTGAATTCAGGCATGGAGGATCGGCACTTCGTACTTCTGGATCGCCGGATCACGGGTGACCAACGTCAAACCTTCAGAGCGCGCTTGAGCGATGAGGACACGGTCGAAGGGATCACGGTGAATCGCGGGGAGTCGCGTGGCGGCGAGCGTGTGCGCGGCGGTGATCGGAAGTTCGCGCAACTCACATTCCAGGATTGTCTCCGGGAGGTCCGCCGGGCCGAGCTTGCCGGCGGCTTGTTTGATGGCTACTTCCCAAATGGTCGCGGTGCTCACGAAGACATCGACCTCAGTGTCGATCATGTCTTTGATCTCGCCGGATAGGGTCTCGTGGTCGGAGAGCCACCAGAGAACGACATGGGTGTCCAATAGCAGGCGCATGGTCAGAGCCCGAAGTCTTCGGCGATGCTCTCGTTGGTCTCCGGAGAATCCCAATCGTCGGCCATGAACAGGGTGTCGCGGAGAGATCCGCGGCCGTGGCGTTGGGTGGAGGTCTTGAGGGGGACGACTTTCGCGATGGGTTTACCCGCGCGGGAGATGACGACCTCCTCACCATGCTCGACTTTCTCCAGAATTCTCGAGAGCTGCGTCTTCGCTTGGTGGATGTTGTATTGCTCTGCCGCGCCGCCGACCATGTTCACTCCCCCCGGGTCTACTTGACTAGGCTTAGTCTAGTCTAGATGCCCATATCGACGGCCGTGGTTCATACCTTGGGGTCGCCGCGTCAGGAGCCTGGGCGACACGTCGCGGACGCGATTGACGTGCTGCAGCGGGGGGCGGGTTTCACCTCCGAGTTGCGGGCCGTGGCCGACTCGTCGCCGCGCGGATGAGGCGGGTCAGCGGCCGCGGAGGGTGACCGGGGACCAGCGGCTGGCGATGACTTGGATCTTGCCCTGGCCCTGCGGCGGTATGTAGGTGACGAGTTCTTGTCGCTCGCTACCTTGGAACCAGGAACGGATGTCGGATCGGCCGACGAAAGGCTTGTGCAGGTCGCCCCAGGCGGTGTCCTCCCAGGTGAGGTCGGTGGCCTTGCCCGGGTTGAGGCCCGCCGTCTTGAAGTCGACCGCGTACCAGACCAACGCGCCGCCGGATGTGGTCCGCACGGCGTAGACCGGGTGCGATGAGGCCACCGGCGTGTAGTAGCCCTTCCAACCCAGCTTGGTGAAGACCTCGCGGCTGGCCAGTAGCGACTTGTAGCGGCGGGTCACCTCGGTGTTCAGCTGGAACATCGGGGTCCATGGGCTGCGCTTGCCCTTGGACAACATGTCCGCGTGGGCGGCGGGCAGCCGACCCGGCGACAGCACGAGCGAAGTGTCGTCCAGCGGAACCACATCGGCGACGTCGGGCACGTCGATGCCCTTGGCGAGCGGGCCGGTCACGCGGTTGCCCGCGGGGCTGTAGGCCGCCAGCCATGGTCCGCCCTGGCCGGCCTGGACGAACACCATGAGATCGCGGGTCTTCTTGCCGGTCCCGGTCTCGGTGGGGGCGATGAAAAACCAGCGCGGATGGCCGCTGAATTTCGGAGTCGCCCCCACCGCAGAAGTGAACTTGTAGGTATAGGCGCTCAGCTTGTTGCTCTTGAAGATCTTGTACTGGGCCTTGCGCAGCTCGAGCGCCGAGCCGGTCTCCACACGCGCCGCGACGGTGGGGCTGAGCCGCCGTTGCGCCAGGTTCATGGTCAGCATGTACCGGACGAGCACCCGCTTCGCCTCGGCCTCGGTGAGGGCGGGCGTGGGCGGAGGGGCCGGTGGCTTGGCGGGTGGCGCCGGCTCCGCCGTACGGGCCAAGACACCACAACCCGCGGTCGTCAGCACGAGGGACACGAGCCCACAGACGGCGACTGGCACAACAGGTAGCCGAGATACGACTCTATGTGAAGATCGTTGGTGCACGTCCGGATTGTGCCATCTGCCCTGGCCACGGCGTCGCATCTAACGCGAATCTCATTCGCGACTTTCCCGGACACGCGAACTCGGAGCGCGTCGGGAACATCTCAGCGATAGGGGGCAAACGTGCGGCTGCACGGCCCGCGGCGGGAAGAGGCGGTGACCATGCCCGAGACCACGCGCGACGAGACCACGCGCGCAGCGAGTACGCCCCGGCACGACGCCCAGGACATGTCGGGCCGCACGATCCTGGTGCTGGGGGGCATCATGACCGTCGGCGTCGCCGCCGTACTGGGGATGACGACGGTGGTACGCGGTGCGGGCGACGCTTCGTCCGAGGCGCCGGCCAGGCCGGCGGCGGTCACCCAGGAAAACGGCGGCGCCCTCGAGACGACGACGCGGCCGGTACGGCGAGGCGCGATCACCCCGCACGTCGCGGTGCCGCCGACGCGGGGGCTCGACCAACGCACGGCCCGGGTGCGGCTGCGCGCCACCGGGCTCGTGGTGGCCCGGGTGCTGCGCATACCGGCCACGCCGCCGGCGGGCACGGTGGTACGGAGCGATCCGGCCGCGGGCACCGGCGTGCCGGTCGGCGGCCGGGTCACGTTGTACACCTCGACAGGGGTGCCGGCGACGAGTCAGGTCACCGTGCCGTACCTGGGCGGGCTCGACGCGGCGCAGGCCAGGCTCGCCGCGGCCAGGCTGGGACTGCGCGTGGTGGCCGGCGGCGGCGCCGGCACCGTACGGGAGCAGACGCCGGCGCCGGGCTCGCTGACGCCGCGTGGCGCCGAGATCGCGGTCACGCTCCACACATGACGACACCAAGGTGATTACCGCTACTATGACAGCTTCGCAAATCGAGTCTGACTGAGGTACCAGCCGTCCATGTCAGCGTCCGTTTCGGAACTGCGCCTGTCCGGTGAGGTGCGCGATGCCCTGGCCGGCCGCGCGCCCGTGGTGGCGCTCGAGTCGACGATCATCTCGCATGGCCTGCCCCGGCCGCGGAACCTGGCGGTGGCCGAGGAACTCGAGCGCCTCGTCCGCGCCGGCGGGGCGGTGCCGGCGACCATCGCGGTCATCGACGGTGTCGCCCGCGTCGGGCTCGACGCGGCCGCGCTCGAACGTGTCGCCACCGACGAAGGCATGCGCAAGCTGGGCTACCGCGATCTGCCGGCGGCGCTCGGCACTGGGGCGGGCGGCGGCACCACCGTGTCGGCCACGGCCTTCCTCGCGGCCCGGGCCGGTATCCGGGTCTTCGCGACCGGCGGTCTCGGGGGCGTACACCGAGACTGGACCAGCAGCTGGGACGAGTCCGCCGACCTCGACCTGCTCAGCCGGACCCGGATCACCGTGGTCTGTTCCGGGGTCAAGTCCATCCTCGATGTCCCCGCCACGCTGCAGCGCTTGGAGACCCTCAACGTGACCGTCGCCGGCTACCGGACCACCACCTTCCCCGGCTTCTACCTGCACAGCTCGGGCGAGCCCGTCGACTGGGCCGTACACTCGCCGCGACAGGTCGCCGCGATCATGCGCGGCCAGGACGCCCTCGGCGGGCCGGAGAGCGCGCTCGTCGTCGCCAATCCCGTCCCCGAGGACGAGCAGCTCGACCCGGCCATGCACGATCGGGTGCTCGCGGCCGCCCTCGTCGCCGCCGAAAGCGCCCAGGTCACCGGCCAGGCCAGCACACCCTTCCTGCTGGACTATCTCGTCCGGCATACCGGCGGCGCCGCCCTCGAAGCCAACCTGGCCGCGGTGCGCGGCAACGTCCGGCTGGCGGCCGAGATCGCGGCCTGCTGGGCGGCCGCCTCGTGAGCAGCGGGACACTACTTGTGGTCGGTGACGTCGTCACCGACGTGCTGGCGCTGCATCAACGGCCCATCGCGGTGGGCACCGACACCGCCGCCGACATCGTGGTCCGGCCCGGCGGGTCGGCCGCGAACACCGCCGCCTGGGCGGCCGCCTTCGGTACGGACGTACGGCTGCTAGCCCGAGTGGGGATGGACACCGGCGAGTGGCATCGCCGGCAGCTGGTCGCCGCCGGGGTCCGCCCGCATCTCAGCTTCGACGCCGAGCGTCCGACGGCGGTGATCGTCGTCATGGTCGACGCGGCGGGTGAGCGGACGATGCTCACCCATCGCGGCGCGGGCGGCCACCTGGGTCCCGACGACTGGGACGATGGGCTGCTCGACGGCGCCGCCCATCTGCACATCTCGGGGTACGCGTTGTTCAACCCCGGCGGCCGGGGGCTGGTACGGCTGGCGCTGGGGCGGGCGCGGCGGCGCGGCGTAGGCGTCAGCGTGGATCCCGCGTCCACGGGGTTTCTCATCGACTTCGGCGTCGAGCGCTTCATCGAGGCCACCGCCGGGTGCGTCATCCTGCCCAACCGCGCCGAGGCGACCTTACTGACCGGCGCCGCCGACGCCGAGACCGCGGCCACCGAGCTCAGCCGCAGCTACGAGCTTGCGGTGGTCAAGCTCGGCGGAGCGGGTGCGCTCGCCGCCCGGGCCGGCCGGGTGTCCGTACGCGCCGGGGGGAACCCGGCCAGGGCGATCGACTCGACGGGCGCCGGCGACGCCTTCGCCGGCGGCTTCCTGGCCGCCCGCCTGGCCGGCGCCGACGACCACATGGCGGTCATGGCCGGGTGCCAGGCGGGCGCGACGGCCGTCTCCCAGGTGGGAGCCCGGCCCTTGGGGCCGATGCGAGCCTCCGGTACCAGCGGGTGGATGGCGGATTCGCTTTCATGATGGATCTGGTCGGCGGCGGCCATCCGGCGCCCCCCGGGCGCAGCCCGGCGACCCCCGGCGCGACACGGATCAGCGACGCCGCGCCGCCGGGGCCAAGACGAAGTCATGGTCGACGGTGAAGTACGGGGCCGGCACGCCGAGGCGCGCCGCGCCGGCCGGATCGTCGTGGCGGACGAAGGGGCGGATCAGGCTCTCCTTGACCCCGAACACCGCGTCGGAGTCCAGGTAGTCGCTGTCGGCGTCGAAGATGTGCGTGGTGACCGGCCGGTAGCCGTCCGCCGAGACGATGGCGTGGATGTGCGCGGCGCGCCAGGGGTGCCGGTCGGTTGCGCGCAGCAGCCCGCCGACCGGCCCGTCGTCGGGGATCGAGTAGCACATCGGCCGGACGGTGACGAAGCGGTACGAACCATCGTCGCGGGCGTGGAAGCGGCCCCGTAGGTTGAACGGCGGCTGGTCCGGGTCCTGGACGTCGTACCGGCCGTTGGAGGCGGTCTGCCAGATGTCGAGCAGCGCGCCGGGGATCGGCTTGCCGTCCGGGTCGCGGACCACGCCGGACACCACGGCGCGCGGGGCGTCGTCGGCGAGTGCGATGGACTCGCCGTAGTCCCGCAGCGGCGCGCCGGCGACGTAGAACGGGCCGAGCACGGTGGATTCGGTCGCCGCGCCGCCCGCGTCGTGGTTGATCTCATCGACCAGCATCGACAGGCCAAGCGTGTCCGACAGCAAGATGAACTCCTGGCGCTTGTCGTCGCACATCTGCCCGGTGGCGGTGAGGAACTTGACGCCGGCCAGCCACTCGTCGTCGGTGAGGCCGACCTCCCTCGTGAAGGCGTGCAGATGCCGGACGAGCGCCTGCATGATCTCGCGCAGCCGCGGATCGGGGGTGGTGTCGAGTCGGCCGATGACCGCTGCCGTCAGGTCTTCCACGGTTGACACTCTCCTCAGGAGTCTTGGGGCCGGGCGCCGTCCCAGGCCGCCAGCAGCAGTTCGGCCACCCACTCGCGCTCGACGGGGCGCGGACCGGCGAGGCCTTTGCTCGCGGCGGCCGCGACCACGAGGTCGGCGGCGACGTCGACGTCTTCGTGCCGGAACCCCAGCTGCGCAAGCGAGGTGGGCGCGTCCAGCCGGGCGGCGAGATCCCACAGCGCCTCGGCCGGGTCGCGTGGCGTACCAAGGGCGGCGGCCAGCCGCGACATCGGCGTCGGCGCGAAGGCCTCGACGCAGGCGACGGCGTGCGGCAGGACCGCGGCGTGCGTCGC
>CALAED010000034.1 GCA_937891035.1 uncultured Thermomonosporaceae bacterium
CCGCCGCTCGGCCAGCCACGCCTCCACCCGCGTGAAGATCTCGGTGCTGAACAACCGCTCAAGGACCTTGTGCCGCTCTTCGGCGCCGGCCCGCAGGAACGCCGCGAACTCGCCCTGCGGCAACAGCGCCACCTGGCAGAACTGGTCAGCGGTCAGGCCGAGCAGCCCGCCGATGAAGTCTCCCGCCTCGTCCAGCCGGGTCGACCGGCCGAGCCAGCTCCCGGCCACGTACTCCTCGACCATGACCCTGGCCTGCTCTTGGGTGGTGCCGGTGCCGCGCTTTTTGGGCCGCTGCCAGGCCGGGGACCGGGTGATCCGAAGCCGGCGGCCGCGCACGGTGACCTCCAGGACGACGCGGGGGGCGAGCGCGGCCGGCGCGTGGTCGCTGCGCAGCCGCCGCACGGCGTTGCGCGCCCCGGCGACCTGGCCGTACAGGGCGAAGCAGACAGCGTCGAGCACGCTCGACTTGCCCGCCCCCGTTTGCCCGTGGATGAGGAAGAGCCCGGTGTCGGCGAGCACGTCGAAGTCGATCGCGGCGGTCTCGGCGAACGGCCCAAACGCCGTCACCTCCAGCCGATGCGGCCTCACCGGCGCCCCGCGATCACGGCAGGGCCTGCCGGCAGCATTCGAAGGCCTCGTGCAGCAGGGCCCGTTCGGCAGCGTCGACCGGGTGGCCGCCGACCTCGCGGACGAAGTCGAACGCGACGTCGAGCTCGGAGCGTTCCTTGACCCGTTCGGTCCACGTCGCGCTGGTACGCTCCGCGGCGCCGTCGGGCTCGAAAGCGAGCACCAGCGTGTGCGGGAACCGGCGGCGCAGCCGCTCCATCGCGGCCGGGGGCCGCACCGGGTCGGTCAGCGTCGCCTGCACCCAGTGCTCGTGGTAGCGATCGTACGACGCCGCCGTGAGCAGGTCGTCGAGGCGGCCGCGCAGCCTGGCCAGCGGACGCGGCACCGGCGCGTCGATGAAGTTGATCTCCTTGACACCCGCGGCGCCGATGTCGACCAGCCATGATCCCTTGCGGTGGCGTGCTTCGGAGAAGGAGTAGGCCAGCGGCGACCCCGAATAACGCACGCGCTCGGTCAGCCGCTGCCGGCCATGCAGGTGGCCGAGCGCGACATAGTCGACGCCGTCGAACACGCTCACCGGCACGTGCGACACCCCGCCGACCGAGATGTCGCGTTCGCTGTCCGACGGCTCGCCGCCCGTCACGAAGGCGTGCGCCAGCACCACAGCGGGGACGCCTGGCCGGCGCTCGGCGTCCGCGCGGATCCGGCGCATCGCCTCGGTGAGCACGGCGGCGTGCCCGCGCTCGGCGAGTCCCCAGGCCGGCCGGACCAGCTCGGGCTCGAGATAGGGAATGCCATAGACGGCGATCGACTCGCCGTCGCCGAGCACGATGGGCTCGCCCACCTGGGTCCGGCCGGTGCGCACGTGCACCCCGGCCGCGCCCATCAGGCCGGCGCCGAAGCCGAGCCGCTGCGCCGAATCGTGGTTGCCGGCGATCAACACCACCCGGGTGCGTTCGGCCAGCCGGTGCAGCGCCTCGTCGCACAGCCGTACGGCGTCGACGGGCGGCAGCGCGCGATCGTAGACATCCCCCGACACCAACACGGCGTCGACGCGCTCGTCCCGCACCGTCTCGACGAGATGGTCGACGAACGCCGCCTGGGCGCCGAGCAGGTCGACCCGGTGGAACGAGCGACCGAGGTGCCAATCGGAGGTGTGCAGCAGTCTCATCCGGCGGCAGCATAGACAGCACGGCGGACACTTCTGTTCCAGAAACGCCGACAAACCCTAAAGGATCACCAAGTCCCCCCGGAGACGCCGATGCACAGGGCGCCCCAGCCGCGGCTGGAAGAGGTCGCCGACCGGATCTACGCCTACATCCAGCCGGACGGCGGCTGGTGCCTGAACAACGCGGGTTTCCTGGTCGGCCCGACCGCCGTCACGCTGATCGACACGGCGGCCACCGAGATGCGCGCTCGGCTGCTGCGTTCGGCGATCGCCTCGGTGACCGCACTCGCGCCGCGCACCCTGATCAACACGCACCACCACGGGGACCACACCTACGGCAACTGCGTCTTCGCGCACGAGGCGGTGATCATCGGGCATGACGACTGCCCGGCGGAGATGGCCGACCAGGACCTGCTGCTGACCCACCTGTGGCCGCACGTCGAGTGGGGCGACATCGAGATCGTGCCGCCCACTGTGACTTTCCCCGATCGGCTGCGGCTGTACGTCGGGGAGCTGCGCGTCGAGCTCATCCATGTCGGCCCGGCGCACACGACGAACGACGTGGTCGTGTGGGTGCCCGAGCACCGGCTGCTGTTCACGGGGGACGTGGTGTTCAACGGCGGCACGCCGTTCGTGCTCATGGGCTCGGTGGCCGGCTCGCTCGCCGCGCTGCGCCGACTGCGGGAGCTGGGCGCGCGGACCATCGTGCCGGGGCACGGCCCGGTCGGCGGCCCTGAGCTGTACGACGTGACCGAGTCCTATCTCACCTGGGTCCAGGAGGTCGCCAAGCACGGCATCGCCGCCGGCCTGTCCCCGCTCCAGGTGGCGAACGAGGCCGATCTCGGCTATTTCGGCGACTGGCTTGACCCCGAACGCATCGTCGGCAACCTGCACCGCGCGTACGCAGAAGAGCAGGGCACGCCGCCGGGCGGCCCGCTGGACAACCTGGCGATCATGCTGGAGATGGTCACCTACAACGACGGCAAGCTCCCCACCTGCCTCGCCTGATTGCGTCGGGCCAAAAGCTACCGCGCTTTCGCCCACCATCGTTGTCGCACCGGCGGACGACGGAGGCTACGGGTGGCGAACGTCTTCATCAGTCATCGAAGCGTCGATAGGCGAGGAGGTCGTCGAGGCGGAGCAGGCGGTCCTTGGCGCCTAGGTCGGCGGCCTGGGCGGTAAGGCGGGCCAGTTCGGCCTCCAGGGCGGCGAGGCGGTCGCCGCGGTCAGGAAGATGATGGGGTCCGCGTACGGTCCTTGCGTCCAGCTCGTGGACCAAGAGGATCTTCGCATCGGCCGGCGCCGCGCTCACTTGTCCGTCTCCGCGTCCAGCCATCTGCGCATCACGGAGAAGAGGTATTCGATCTCGACCGGCTTGGTCACGTAGTCGGACATGCCGGCCGCGAGGCTCTCCTCCTGGTCGCCCTTCATCGCCTTGGCGGTCAGCGCCACGATGGGCAGGTCGGCGAACCGCGGCATCCGCCGGATCGCCCGGGTGGTGGCGTAACCGTCCATCTCCGGCATCATGACGTCCATGAACACGAGGGCGACGTCGTCGTTTTGCTCCAACGTCTCGATGCCCCTCTTGCCGTCCCCCGCGTAGAGCACCGTCAGGCCCGACCGCTCGAGCACGGTGCTCAGCGCGAACACGCTGCGGATGTCGTCGTCGACGATCAGCACCTTCTTGCCGACGAAGGCCATGTCCTCGGCGATGACCATGCCGGGTTCTTCGAGCCCCGGGCCGGTCCGGTCCGGGAGGTAGAGCGTGAACGTGCTGCCCATGCCGGGCCGGCTTTCGGCCCTGATCTCGCCGCCAAGCAGTTCGGCGATGTCGCGGCAAATCGACAGGCCACGGCCGGTACCGCCGTATTCGCGGCTCGTCGTCCCGTCCGCCTGCTGGAACGAATCGAAGATCATCTTCAGCTTGTCGCCGCCGATGCCGGCTCCGGTGTCACTCACGCTGAAGGCCACAATCTGGTCGGCCGCGCGCAGCCCCTCGCGCGTGAAGGCGATGTCGTTGGCGGTGTGGACGACCAGCGCGACCGCCCCTTCGGAGGTGAACTTGATCGCGTTCGACAGTAGATTCCTGATGATTTGCCGCAGCCGCGGCTCGTCGGTCGCCAGCGTGACGGGGACGTCGTCGGCGACGATGACCTCAAAATCCAGTCCCTTTTCCACGGCCAGGTGGCGGAAGGTCGCGTTGACGTAGTCGACGAGCTTGGCCACCTGGAGCTCCTCCTGGTGGATCTCCGTCTTGCCCGCCTCGACCTTGGCCAGGTCGAGGATGTCGTCGATCAGCCGCAGGAGGTCGCGACCGGCGCCGTAGATCGTACGGGCGGACTCCACCTGCTCGGGGGTCAGGTTGCCGTCCGGATTGGCCCACATCAGCTTGGCCGGCAGCAGCAGGCTGTTGAGCGGGGTGCGCAGCTCGTGCGACATGTTGGCCAGGAAGTTCGACGTGTAGCGCGAGGACAGCGCGAGCTGTTCTGCCCGCTCCTCAAGCGCGCGGCGGGCCTGTTCGATCTCGGCGTTCCGCACCTCGATCTCGCGGTTCCGGGCGACCAGCAGGGCCGCCTTTTCCTCCATTTCGGCGGTGGAGCGGCGCAACTCCGCCTCATGGTGCCGCAGCTCTTCCGAGCGCTCGCCCAGCCGCTCGGCGCGCCGCTGGGACTCGGCCAGCAGCGACTCGGTACGGGAGTTGGCAATGATCGCGTTGATCGCGGCCCCGATCGTGTGCACGAACTGGTCGAAGAAGGCCAGGTGGACGTCGCTGAACCGGCTGAAGGAGGCGAGCTCGATGACGCCGAGGACATGGTCTTCGAAGACGATCGGCAGCACGACGATGTTGGACGGAGACGCCTCGCCCAGACCCGAGCTGATCTTGATGTACTCCGGCGGCGCCTCGGTGATGATGATGCGCTGTTTGGTGACGGCGGCCTGCCCGACCAGACCCTGCCCGTGCGCGATCTCCGCGCCGAGCCGCTCATCGCCCTGGTAGCCGTATCCGGCGATGAGCCGCAGCCGGGGCGTGGTCTCCTTGGTCTCTTGGTCGAGGAAGAAGGCGCCGTACTGGGCGTTCACCATCGGCGTGAGCTCGCTCAGGATGAGACTGGCCACCTCGACGAGATCGCGATGCCCCTGCATCAGGCCGGCGATGCGGGCGAGGTTGGTCTCCAGCCAGTCCTTGGCCCGGGTGGTCTCGCGGAGGTTGGCCACCATCAGGTTGACGTTGTCTTTGAGCTCGGCGACCTCGCCACTGACATCGACGGAGATGGCCCTGGTCAGGTCGCCGTGGGCGACCGCGCCGGCCACCTCGGCGATCGCGCGGACCTGGGTGGTGAGGTTGGCGGCGAGCAGATTGACGTGGTCGGTGAGATCCTTCCAGACCCCCTCGGCGCCCGGCACCCGCGCCTGACCGCCCAGCACACCCTCGGTGCCCACCTCACGCGCCACCCGCGTCACCTCACCGGCGAACGCAGACAGCTGATCCACCATCGTGTTCACCGTGACCTTCAGCTCGAGCATCTCTCCGGTCGCCTCGGCGGTGACCTTGCGGGTGAGGTCGCCCTTGGCGATCGCGGTGGTCACCAGGGCGATGTCGCGCACCTGTGCCGTCAGCCGCGCCGCCATGTCGTTGACGGCCTCGCTCGCCCGCGCCCAGCCGCCGGTGAGCCCGCGCGCTCGTGACCGCCCGCCGAGCCGGCCCTCCGTGCCGAGCTCGCCGGCCACCCGCGTCACCTCGGTGGTGAACAGCGACAGCTGATCCACCATCCGGTTCACCGCCTTGCCGGCGCGCCGCAGGTCGCCCCGCAGCGGCCGGTTGGCGATCTCGAGATCGGCGCGCTGGGCGAGGTCGCCGTCGGCGACCGCCTCCAGCACTTTCGCCGTATTCATGAGCGGCGTGGTGATCGAGTCAAGCAGCGCGTTGGCGGACTCGACGCTGGTCGTCCAGCCGCCCTGGCCCGTCGCCGGGTTGAAGGA
>CALAED010000035.1 GCA_937891035.1 uncultured Thermomonosporaceae bacterium
GCGATATGCGTGGGGGTCTCCCAGCCCCCTGTCTCCCGCTATGTGACGGATCTGGTCCCGAAAGTCAATGCGGTGCTGGAGGAGTTCGTGCCGAGCACGGCTGAAGCCATTGAGATGGTCGAGGGCCGGGTGTGCCTGGCGAATGGAACGATCACGCCATGCTGGTCGTACGCGGAACACGAGAGCGCCGTGCTCAGCCACACCCGACCCGCCGCCGGGGTGCCCGGCGCCGCGGAGGAGTACGACTCATTCGGCAACGCGACCGCGGCGGGCGACTTCAACGGCGACGGCTACGCCGATCTCGCGGTCGCCTCGTACCAGGAGACGACCAACGCCGGACAGAACGCCGGATCGGTTACCGTGTTCTTCGGCAGGCCGCTGGGCTGGCGCAGCCGGTGACCTTCCTCGAACCGGGCGGCGGTGCCGACTGGCGTTACTTCGGTCAGGCGCTCGGGTCGACCGACATCAACAACGACGGCTACACCGAACTGCTCATCGTCGGCGGCTCCGCCACCTACGTCGCGGCTTTCGGTGCGACTCCGGCCGCGCCGTCCATCAGCTCGTTCGCCGCCCTTTGGGAACCCAGCTTTGTCCCCTACAAGGCGGTCGGCGGCGACGTGACCGGAGACGGCAACGGTGATGTGGTCGTACGGAACGCGGGCGGCACCATCAGCCTCTATCAGGGTGGTCCTTCGGCGATCGGCGGACGCGGGACGCCCGGGCAGGCCCAGCCGCTCAAGAGTGTCGAGGGTCGGCGCGGCGGCGGAGCCACGGTCAGGCGGGGGCTACGGCCAGGCTTGGAGACCGGCGCCGCAGAGGATGTTCCAGTCCTCGGCGACGATGTCGGTGCCGCCGGGCCGCAGGATCTGGTCGGCGGTGCGCGGAAGCTGTCAGGGCAGCCTGCCGCGCGGCAGCCCTTCCCGAGAGCGCGTATCGGCATGCTGAACCGCATGGCCAATGACAAATTCTCCCGAAGGCGATTGGCGATCTGCTCAGGGCTCCACAAGTGGAATTGTGTCACGACGACGATCTTGGGTGGCTGCGCCGCGCGGCAGGGCAACTTTCGAACGCGCCGATCTTCAGCTCGGCACGGGCTACTGTGATAATCGGCGCATCGGTGCTTTGTACCCATGACAGGTGGTGCTCGGTGGAGGGATCCATGGACATGGAGCCGGACGATGTCGCCCTTGATGATTCGTTCGAGATCGATACCACTGTGGCGCATCCCGCAAGGCGGTACAACTACTGGTTGGGCGGCAAGGACAACTTCGAAGCCGACAGAGCCTCCGGCGACGCCTGGGAGGAGATCTACCCCACGGTGAAGCTGGCCGCGCTGGAGAACCGCCGGTTTCTGGAGCGGGCGGTGACGTTCCTGGTGAAAGAGGCGGGGATTCGCCAGTTCCTGGATATCGGTGCCGGGATTCCGTCGGCGAACACCGTGCATGAGGTGGCGCAGTCGATCGCTCCGGAGACGCGGGTCGTTTACGTCGATAATGATCCGATCGTGCTGGCGCACGCCAGGCGATTGCTGTCGACCAATACGCCAGGGGGTGTCACGGCCTACATCCACGCCGACGTGCGCGATCCGGCCGCCATCTTGGACAATCCGGACCTGCGCGCGACCCTGGATCTGAGCCGGCCGGTCGCGCTCATGGTGGTGGCGGTGATGCATTTCGTCGAGAGCGCCGACAATCCGTACGAATGCATCTCGACATTGGCAGGGGCGCTCGCGCCGGGGAGCCATCTGGCCATGTCGCACGGGACCACCGAATTCTTGCCCGCGGAACAGCGGGCCAAGTTCGAGCAGTGGGTGGAGCAGGAGGAACGAACCCGCAACCGAGACCCGTATCGGTCGCGCACCGAGGCGGAGTTCGCCCAATTCTTCGAGGGTATGGAGCTGGTCCCGCCCGGCATCGTGGCGTTGCCCGACTGGCGCAGCGAGCTGCCCCCGGCCGAGCGCACCTCCGCCGCCGACGCGAGCGGCTACTGCGCGGTTGCCCGCATACTTTGAGCGTCGGCGCGGCGGCGGAGGTATAAGCCGGCGACGGAGCTACGGCCAGGCTTGCAGGCCGGCGCCGTACGGATAGAGCGGGTTGCCGTAGGTGGTGGGGATGGGTTGGCCGGCGTCGATGCGGGCGCGGATGTCGGCGCGTTCGGCGGCGGTGGCGCCGAGGTCGTAGGGGATGTTCCAGTCCTCGATGGCGTCGGCGAGGGTGTCTCTGCCGCCGGGCCGCAGGATCTGGTCGACGGTGCGCGGGAGCTGCCAGGGCAGCCGTCCGCGCGGCTGGTAGTCGCCGAACAGCAGGCTCGCGGTCGCCGGGCCGACCTCCTCGCCGCCTCGGTAGGTCATGACGATGGCGCCCGCAAGCCCGTTCCACTCGGAGATCACGGTTGGCCTGGGCAGGTTCATCACCACGACCACCGGGATGCCCTGGTTCCGGAAGTTCTGGATGACGGCGAGTTGGTCGGCCGGCAGGTAGGGCTGCTCGTTCACCCATGCCGTGGCGTGCGTGTACGACGGTTCGCCGACGGCTACGACGGCCAGCTTGGGCGACGGGCCGCTGCCGGAGTGGACGTTGACCCCGGCGGCCGCGGCCCTGGCTCTGATCGCGTCCAGCAGGTTCAGCGAGTACTCCTGATGGAAGTAGCTCGTCCAGATGCAGCAGGAGGCGCCGTCGGTGGCGCGCGGCCCGGCCACCACGATGTTGTCGCCCGCCGCCAGTCGGATCGGCAGCAGCCCGTCGTTTTTGAGCACGGTGAGCGACTCGCGCGCCGCCTGGTTGGCGAGTGCGGCGTAGGACGGCTGGTGGAGCCGGTACGGCCCGTTCACCGGGTCGCCGTACGGGCGGTCGAAGATCCCGAGCTGGAATTTCAGCCGCAGGATCCGCGTCACCGCGTCGTTGATCCGCGCGATGGGCACGGCGGATAGGAAGCCGGACATGGTGAA
>CALAED010000036.1 GCA_937891035.1 uncultured Thermomonosporaceae bacterium
CGCTGACGCCAGAGGTGGCCTGGACTGTGGACACGGCTACGCCGAGCGTCGCCGACAGGCCGGCAGGTATTGAGATCCCGACACTTAGAACGGGATGGGCTCGTTTGGGTGGGGCGGTGGTGATCGCCCCGGCTCGTCGGACGGCGCAGAAGACGACTCTCGCCAGATGGGGCCGTCACCATAAAAATCAGGCTGGTGTGAGAACACCGGTTCGCGGGGTGCGGGATCGGGCAACGGCTGGATGATCAGCGGGGGCGGTACGTGGTAGTGGATGCCGAGCCGGGATATCCATACCAGCTGACCGGATGCGAGTTTTGCGACTTGCCAGCCGCCATCGTGCTTCAGTCGGTGGTCGTGCCGGCAGGCTGAGGCGATGTTGTCGTCTTTGGTGGCGCCGCCGCGCGCCCACTGTTGGATGTGGTCGCCGTCTGTCGCGTACGCGGGGGTACGGCAGCGGGGATGGGTGCAGGTGCGGTCGCGGATCTCGGTACGGCGCCGCATCGGCTTTCCGGGGATGCGGGGACCACGCTCGTCGTTCCCTCCAGGGCGCTGCCGAATCTGGGAGCCGGAGGCAGCAGACTCGCGGCGCGTTTTCCCCTGGGTGGGACACGCGGATGGCTGCTCGGGCTGCTCGGCTTGGCGGGCCAGGTCGGCGATGATGGTGGCCCACCGACCGAGGCGATGAGGGCTGGCGGCGAGCTTGCGAAGATCGCGGTGCTTGATGTGCAACTCGACGATGCCGCCACGGCAGGGTGCGGCCGCGCGGGGCGGATAGCCGTGTGGACGGCGACGGGTGATGCCCTCGTATTTGAGGTATCCGTCATCGTCGGTGATCGCGTATCTCCACTCAGCGGCGGTTTGATCGCGGACGAGTTCACGGACGGCTTCGGCGTCGGTAAAGCCCCATCCGGCGATCTCGCCGGGATGGTCATCGATGCCGAGCAGCGTGGTGATCTCGACGCGGATCTCCACTCCTGCCCGCCGCACCGGCCTCTGTCCATCGGGGCAGTCGACGATCTCCTCATCAAGCTCGCGGATGGGGCCCGGCCGCTCGGAGCGCCACGGGTCCGCCCCGATGGGGGAAGATTCGGGGACAGATCCGGGGGCTTGTTCGGGCGCTTGTCGGTGGCGGCCGTCCGGTCTGGGCTGGGCCACGTCCGCGTCCGCGTCGGCCTCGGGGTCGGCGCCACCCTGTTGGGCGGTGGCGAGCATGTGGGCGATGATGTCGTGTTCGGGCCAGCCGGTGTACGAGCCATCGAGTATGGCGAGGTAGAGGTCGGCGCGGATGAGATCGATGGCGCGGCCGTCCCCGGCGTGTTTGATCTTCTTGGCGAGGGCGTCGAGGTGGGCGCACGCGGCTGCGGCGCGCTCGACCGGGAGTTGGTAGCCGCACAGGTTGGCGGTGCCGTCGTCGTTGCGGTAGCCGACCACCTTGCGCTCGCGTACCGCCTCGGCGTAGCGGCGGCGAGCCCAGTCGGGGGCAATGGCGATCGCGAGCCGTTTGATCTGCTCGGTCAGCTGCCCGGTGGTCAATTCGGGCGCCTGGGGCACCAACGCGTCGCAGATCCGCTGGGCCTGGGCGTCGGTCAGGCCGCAGGTCCACTCCGAAAACACCTTGGCCTTCGGCACATCGATGGCACCGCGCTCGAGCTCGGCGAAGACCTGAGGTAGCCGGCAGCGCAGATCCCAGGCGAGGGAGAGCTGGGTGGTGGCGGCGGCACGAGTCCACACCAGCGCGCCGCGGATCTCATCAGCGGAGAATTCGTCGGGCGCGTCCATGCGGGACAGTGCGTCGTCGGGGCCGAGACCACAAAGAGCGACCTCCACCATCGCCGCCATCAACTTGGCCTGCTCATGTGCCGCCTGCCGGTGCTGCGCCTGCATGACGGTGACGCAGTCAAGGCCTCCCAAGCGACTCAAGTCGATCCCGGCCAGCACGGCCGCCAACTCCGGCCCTGGCGGCAACTCCGCCAAGCCCGCCGGAATCGGCAACCGCGTCTTTCTCATGGATCAAAGTTAACGAGTGGCACCGACAAAATCGGGCCGCAAGGAAGGAGACACCGAAGAATCTTGGAAATGGCTCCTGGGGAGATGATCACCGGAAAACGACGCGGAGCTGTACGACTCGGCCAGCGCAGCTGAACGACTTCGTTAGCGGCATACCCGGCCTTTATACCGGAATAGCCCGTTTGCTAGACATATCACAGCGAACACGTCACCCCATTTAGAGCTAATCACCCTTCCCGCGCCTAAGCCCAAAATATGCGTTATGGCACCGATCCCGGGGGGCCGGTGCTGCCTGAGTATATGGCCGCGGGTCTCGTGCTCGGCGGAAAGGTTGAGATCCTCACCGGCCTCGAGGGGCCGGTGCTGCGCCAATGATGGCACGTGCGTATTCGGACGTTTGCAGTTGCGATCCTCACCGGCCCCGAGGAGCCGGTGCTGCCGCCATGACTAAGCAGCGAGCGCTAACGGCCGATCTCTCGTTGCGATCCTCACCGGCCCCGGGGGGCCGGTGCTGCACGACGTCACCAGCATCTGTTCCAGCTGGCAGGGTGAACAGTTGCGATCCTCACCGGCCCCGGGGGGCCGGTGCTGCCCCTGGGGTGGCTGCCCCAGGAGGCCGACAGCTTGCAGGTTGCGATCCTCACCGGCCCCGGGGGGCCGGTGCTGCGCGCACTCGCCGCCACCGTGATCTGCCCTTGGGACGCGTTGCGATCCTCACCGGCCCCGGGGGGCCGGTGCTGCTGGTCAACCTCGCCGTCGCCACCCGCCGCGACTGGGCCGTTGCGATCCTCACCGGCCCCGGGGGTCCGGTGCTGCGGTTCTTGAACAGCGAATATAACCGACCGGGGCATGCGCGATGTCTATTGGTCGAATCGAAATGTCCGGTAATGCGGCATTCTCGGTTCGGAACCTCCCGCGTGCCGCGGGTGTACTTGGGGTTCCTAACCTCTACATCCACCCACAGGCCGCAGGCTCCGAAATGGCGTCGTTGGCCTGGCCGAGGGCGTACATTGTTGCCGCGTCCACCGAGACTCGCGGCGGACTCGGCCGGTGGGCTGACGCCTGACCCACACCCGCCCTAAGGGACCCGAAACCGGCCGCCGCCGTGCACTTGTCCAAGGTCAGTGTCTCCCGATCAGGGCGCCACCCGGTGGCTCAGCTGGTGAGCTTGTCGAGGATGAGCTGGCGGGCGCGCGCGGCGTCGGCCTGGCCGCGGGTGGCCTTCATCACGGCGCCAACCAG
>CALAED010000037.1 GCA_937891035.1 uncultured Thermomonosporaceae bacterium
TCCGTGATCACATCGTCGGTCAGAGTCGGGTCGTCCCGGATGGCCCGCAGCATCTCCGGGCGCGCGAGCAGCAGCACCAGAAGGTTGCCGATCAGATTGGTCGTGGTCTCATGACCGGCGAAGATCAAGACGATCAGTAGGTTGACCAACTCGGCGTCGTCCAGCGGCCGCTCGCCGTCGGCGCGCGCCATGATCAGCGCCGTCAGCAGATCGTCCCGTGGCGCGCTGCGGCGCGCCTGGATCTGCCCTTCCAGGTAGCGCTGAAACGCGACCGAACTGCGCGCACACGCGAGTTGCCGCTCCCCGTCGGTGCCGGGCGCCCCGAGCGTCACCAGATCCTCGGTCCAGCGTTTGAGCTGGTCGCCCGCTTCGGCGGGAAGACCGATCAGCGTACAGATGATCTCGATCGGCACTGGGTAGGCCAGCTCGGCGATCAGGTCGGCGCCGCCGTCGGGAGCAAAGCCGTCCACCAGCCGCGTGACGATCGCGCGAACGCTCGGCTCGAGCGCGGCCACTAGCCGCGGCGCGAACGCACGACCCACCAGACTGCGCGTCCGCGTGTGGCTCGGCGGGTCGTCGTTGACCAGCATCGGCAGCTCGGGGTACGCCTCGCGCAACACCTCGCTGACCGCCGACGGCGCATCGGCGGGCGTACGCATCAGGAAGCGCGACGAGAATCGCGCCGTATCCTTCAGCACGGCCCACGCATCGTCGTAGCGGGTGATGAACCAAATCCCGAACTCCGGGCTGTAGAACACCGGTGCCTCGCGGCGGGCTCGCGCGTACAACGGGTACGGGTCCTCCAGGTGGGGCGGCTCCAGCCGGTTGAACACCCACGGAAGCGCAGATTCCACCCGTCCTCCTCGTTCGTCGGACACTCATCCGGTTAGGTCATCCAGCGCGCTGACGTCCTCGTGTACGAGATCGTCGATCCGCTCCGAGTCGCAATCTGCAGAGGTACTGGGCACAGTGTGCAGGTGTTTGCCATGCCTTGATGAGGCCCGCGACGCCCGACCTGAGCTCATCTGCCTGGCCCGCCGCCGCTCCGACATCATCTACGCCATGCTCCGCGACAAACAGCCCTACCAGCCCTCACGCAAACTCGCCGCCCAAGCCGTTTGACGAATCCCATAGGGACACCCCCCTCGCCGGCCGCCCCCGCCTTCCCACCCGAAGGCTGCGGTCGACCAACGTGCCGGCCGGTCGGCCTCAAACGCAGAATCGTTTCCCCAACAACCAAGCCCAACAGACTCCACCAGCAAAGCCGGAACCACACGTTCCTGACGGTATAAGACACCAACACCCACAGCGCGAGCGCGTAGCCGAAACACGTCCCCCGCCACGTAGAGGTGCAAGTCCACACGGAACTCGTCGATCAAGTCGAGCCACATGAGCGACCGCCAGAGCCAACGCCGCCCCAGACTACGATGCGGCCGTCGCCGCCTTTACCTGGGCAAGCACGGTCGCCAGAGCTGTCAAGGAGTGGACGAGGCGGATTCCAGCGGGCATGTCTGGCGAGGCCAGATATGAGGCGGGGCAGGATCGAACAGGACCGGGAAGCCTTGGCACGGCTCATCGAGAACGACGCCGACCCGTTCGAAGTCGAGCTGTAGGAGCTGGCCCGAGTCGGTCGGCGATCCGCAAGCCTTGCTCATCGACCGGGCCTATATAGGCGCCGAGCCGGGCAGTATGAGCGGCACGGCCGGCGAATGGAAGCCCAGGTCAGTACCCGCACGGCTGACGTCACAGCGCCCTGCAGGGGGCGCCGGCGGCGCCCCGTTCTGGGGCGCGCGGCCGCATCATCGCGCACGGACGCGTTGGCCACCGCAACGGCGACCTGGCCTAGCTGGAGGCTTCGCTCCTCGACGCCGACGACCAGGTCATCGCCACGGCAACCGCCACCGCACGGGTCATCGACCTGCGACAGGCGGCCACCTCGGCGTGACAATTGCTGCTGAATAAATCGAGGCGCTGAGGACCGCCGCGCCCACGGCCGCGCGCCGCTCCCGGCAATGGAGCAACGCACGGCCGAGGCAAAAATGGCTCCAAGCCGACGACCAAGGTCACAGCAGTTGGACGGCGCGGCGTTCCAGAGCGATATTCGCGTCGACGATATCGGCCATCTCGACGAACAGTTGGCGACGTTGACCGGCGTCGGGCGCCCCGTATTCCCCGGCGAGGGCGTCGGCCTTTTCCCCCAGAGCGCGGATCTCGTCCCTGGCCGCGTAGCCGCGAGTCATGATCAGCCGCATTCTCTCCTCGCAGATGTCCGTGTATGTGCCGAGACCGGACAGCGTCTCCATCGCCAGCGAGGCCAGGCGCTCCCAACCCCGGGCCGACGCACGGAACAATTCCGCCGCCTCCCGCCGTCCGGCCAGGTCCAGGAAGTCCGCGTACAGGGGCCGGGTGGCGCCCGGCGCGGTGTATTCGACCTCCAGGCACTCATAGAGCCGGCGCACCCCATGAAAGAAGGGTATGGGGGCGCCGAAACGCCGTTCCCAGCCGCTCTTCGTCCGGGCGTCGCGCAATTGGGCGGATAGTTTTTCCATTCCGGAGAACCCGAAGTTCACGTCAAAGTTGTTGCCGAGGACCGGTCCGGTGAGATGGGCGACGGTGGTCGCGATCGCACCATCGATGTCGGGCTCGGCGGTGGCCGCCCCGGTCGGCACGATCATCTGGTGGCGGCCCTTCTTG
>CALAED010000038.1 GCA_937891035.1 uncultured Thermomonosporaceae bacterium
CTTGAACTGCTCGGCGGCGTTCGCGAGGACGATACGGTCCTGCGGGCGCTTCGGCCCGGCGATCGACGGCACGACCGTGGACAGGTCGAGCTCGAGGTATTCGGAGAACGCCGGCTCGCGGCCGGGATCGAGCCAAAGTCCCTGCTCCTTGGCGTACGCCTCGACCAGCGCGACCTGCTCGTCGGTGCGCCCGGTGAGCCGGAGGTAGGAGATGGTCTCGGCGTCGATCGGGAAGATCGCGCAGGTGGAGCCGAACTCGGGGCTCATGTTGCCGATCGTCGCCCGGTTGGCGACCGGCACGGCGGCCACGCCGTCCCCGTAGAACTCCACGAACTTGCCCACGACGCCGTGCCGCCGCAGCATCTCGGTGATCGTGAGCACGAGGTCGGTGGCGGTGGTGCCGGCCGGCAGCTCGCCGATCAGCTTGAAGCCCACCACTCGCGGGATGAGCATCGAGATCGACTGGCCGAGCATGGCCGCCTCGGCCTCGATGCCGCCCACGCCCCAGCCGAGCACGCCGATGCCGTTTTCCATGGTGGTGTGCGAGTCGGTGCCCACGCAGGTGTCGGGGTAGGCGGTGCCGTCGCGGTCGAAGACCACACGCGCCAGGTGCTCGATGTTGACCTGGTGCACGATGCCGGTGCCGGGCGGGACGACGCGGAAGTTGGCGAAGCCCTGCTGGCCCCACTTGAGGAACTGGTAGCGCTCCTTGTTGCGGCCGTATTCGAACTCGACGTTGCGCTCGAAGGCGTCGGCGCGCCCGAACACGTCGACGATCACCGAGTGGTCGATGACCATCTCGGCCGGCGCCAGCGGATTGATCTTGGCCGGGTCGCCGCCGAGGTCGCGGACGGCCTCGCGCATCGTGGCCAGGTCGACGACGCAGGGCACGCCGGTGAAGTCCTGCATGATCACGCGCGAGGGGGTGAACTGGATCTCCTGGCTGGGCTGCGCCGTGGGCTCCCAGGTCGCCAGCGCGCGGATGTGGTCGGCGGTGATGTTGGCACCGTCCTCGGTGCGCAGCAGGTTCTCAAGGAGCACCTTCAGGCTGTACGGGAGACGGGCCGCGCCGTCGACGGCGTCCAGCCGATAGATCTCATACGACTTGTCGCCCACCGGCAGCGTGCTGCGGCTGCCGAAGCTGTTCGCGGACACCATGTGGTCGTCTTCCCCTCCGCCGTGCGTGTTACTTACCTATGCCCTCTGCTGCCCTCTGCCCCCGCGATTGCGCTGCTCCCCAAGAAATCCTGCCGTAGTCGGGTGAGCGGCCCGAATCGGGGCGGGCTCAACTTCGGCCGATTTTCTCTCGATGTCAAGGTATCTCCTTTTTATCTCGACATCAAGTTACTTTGTTGGAGCTTTGCAACCGATCGTTAACGATATATCTTTGGGCTATCGCGTACGTACTAAGCAGGAACGTGGAAGGTCGGGGAGAACATGAGATCACGTCATCGCGGCCCCTTTGGGGGTTTTGACTTCGGCGGCGCCTGGTCGGGTGGCTTCGGGCCGTTCGGACCGGGGCCAGGCGGCCAGTGGGGTGCGGGTCCCCGGGGGCGGCATGGCCCATGGGGCCGCCAGGGGCCATGGGGCCGGGGCCCCAAGGCCAAGCGCGGCGATGTGCGGGCGGCGATCTTGGCACTGCTCGCCGAGGAGCCGCGCAACGGCTACCAGATCATCCAGGAGATCGACGAACGCAGCGGCGGATCCTGGCGGCCGAGCCCGGGCGCCGTCTATCCGGCGCTCCAGCAACTGGCCGACGAGGGCATGATCCGCGGCGAGGAGGGCGACGGCAAGAAGACCTTCCGGCTCACCCCGGAGGGCGAGGCCTACGTGGCCGAGCATGCCGACGAGCTGCGCGCGCCGTGGGAGGCCATGCGGGCCGACTTTCCCGGCAACGTCGGCGAGCTGTTGCGGCAGGCGGCCCAGACGGGGGCGGCCGTGATGCAGGTCGTCCACACCGGGTCGGACGCGCAGGTCGCCGCGGCCCAGCAGGCGCTCGCCGACACCCGCCGCCGGTTGTACACCATCTTGTCCGACGACGACCCGGACGCGGCGGGCGAGGGTGACGAGTCGTGACCGATCACGATGACCTGCGCGTCGGCGACACCGAGCGCACCAAGGTGACCGAGGCCCTGCACGATCATTTCGCGCAGGGGCGGCTCACCCACGACGAACTCGACGAGCGGCTCCACGCGACGCTGTCCGCGAAGACCTACGGCGACCTGCGGCAGGTCACCCGCGATCTGCCCGGCCCAGAGCCGGTGGCCGCGTTCGGGCCGCCGGCCGCGGGCTCGGCCGCTCCCCCGGGCCGGCCGGCCCGCCGCCGGCCGCGCGGGCTGCCGCTCCTCCCCCTCGCCATCGGCGTCTTCGTGGCGACCGTGCTGCTCAGCGGCGGCACCATGTGGGCGCTGTTCGGCGTGCTCAAGGTGGTCTTCCTGGTTTGGCTGGTGATGGCGCTGGCCGGCTTCGTTCATCTGCGCCGCCGGCGCCGGCGCGGCCGGCGATCCAGGTCGCGGGGGCCGGGGCCGGGGCCATGGCAGGTGCCGTACGGCCCGCCACACGGAGGCCCACACGGAGGCCCACATGGATGGCCGCAATGGCCACATGGGCCCGGCGGCGGGCGGTGGCAACGCCACGGGTGCAGGGGCCGGTAGCCCGGCGGGCCCCCGCCTGGACCGCCCGCCGCGCCGCCCGCAGCGCCCCTCGGTCGCCGCACGCCTGGACCGCTCGGCCATAGACCCGCCGCGGTTAACGTGAGAATCTCTCACACATGACCGCCGACGAGCGCACCGCCGCTCCAGGAGGCGCCGACCCGCGGGCCGGCCTGCGCGCCACGATCGAACGACTGGCGCCGATCGAACGGCTCCCCTGCTCCGCGGGCGAGCGCACCGCCGCGTCCCTCATCGCGGCCCGGCTGCGCGAGCTCGGCTGCGCCGCCAGGGTCGAAACCGAACCCGCATACGCCTCCTACGCCCGGCCGGTCGGCGCGCTGAGCGCGCTCGCCGCGGTGAGCGGCCTGCTGGGCGACCGGTTCGCCGGCCGGCTCGCCGGGACCGCCGGCGGCGCGGCGGCGGCCGCCGCGCTCGCCGACGAGATCTCCTACGGCCGGCAATACGCGCGCCGGATCGTCAGCCCGCGCCGGACGGCGTTCAACGTCGTGGCCGAGGCGGGCGACCGGACGGCGGCCCGCACGCTGGTCGTGATGGCCCATCACGACGCGGCACCCACCGGCGCGATCTTCGACCAGC
>CALAED010000039.1 GCA_937891035.1 uncultured Thermomonosporaceae bacterium
CAACTCGAGCCGCACGCCGCCGCCGTAGATGCGCAGGCCCTTGTTGCGGATCCAGCCGGGGGCCGACAGGTCCACGCCGAGGCGCACCAGCGCCTTCACCGCTCGCGGGGTGAGCCCGTCGCCGCAGACCTTCTCCCGCGGAAAGGTGCTCTTTTCGAGTAGGAGTACGTCAAGTCCGGCCTGGGCGAGGTGATAAGCGGTGGCCGACCCGGCGGGACCGGCACCGACCACGATCACATCGGCTTCACGGGATGAGTCATGTGCCCCGGCGCCGAGAGCCGCCGAGTCGGGGGCCGCCCGCCGGTCGGGCGGGGGAAGAGGCTCGGTCACGAGATTCCTCTCTTGTGAAGCACTTCACAAGGCAACTACGAAGTTTAGTCCTCTTCCCCGAGTACTCGGGTCGCCGGGTAGCCAAGCCGCTATCCGGGCTTATCCGGGTCTATCGGGGAACTCGCGCGTGGTGTACGGCCACCACCCCGAGCGAGAGGTCACGCCAGCGGACCGATGCCCAGCCCGCCGCCCGCAGCCGCCCGGCCAACGTCTCCTGGTCGGGCCACTCCTGGATCGACTCGGCCAGATAGGTGTACGCGTCCGGGTTGGAGCTGACCTTGGCGATCAGCGGCAGGCCGTACCGCAGATGCTGCCGGAAGCCGAACCTGACCACCCGGTTGGGCGGCCGGCTGAACTCGCACACCACGACCCGCCCGCCGGGCTTCGTGACCCGCCGCAGCTCGGCGAGGGCGAGATCTACATCGGCCACATTACGCAGTCCGAAGGAGATCGTCACGGCGTCGAACGCGGCGTCGCCGAACGGCAGCCGCAGCGCGTCGCCGGCCACGAACGTCACGCCGCCGGCCGACTGGCCCCGGCGCCGCGCCCCGGCGCGCAGCATGCCCAGCGAGAAGTCACAGGCCACACACCGCGCCCCCGCCTTGGTGAAGGTCGCGGACGAGGTGCCGGTGCCGGCGGCGAGATCGAGCACCAGCTCACCCGGCCGCGCGTCGACCGCCTTGGCCACCGCGCGCCGCCACACCCGGTCCTGTCCGCCGGAGAGCAGGTCGTTGAGCAGGTCGTAGCGACCGGCCGTGCGGTCGAACATGGCCGCCACGTCGGCCGGCCGTTTGGCGAGCGAGGCCCGAGTCATACGCCACAGCGTAAGAGGTCGGCGAAATCACCGAGGAGCGGACATGACGTCATCCGGCGGCGCGGTCGCGCCCGGCGCCTCATCGCCGCCGCCATCCGCAGCGGTCGCGCCATCCTCGGCGGTCGCGGCCGTCGCGGCACCTGCGGCGTCGCTGACTGTGGTGGGGCCTTCGTCTCCATCGTCCACGTCGAGGAGCGCGCGGCCCGCGTACACGGAGACGGCGAGCAGCAGGCCGCAGAAGAGGTACCCGCCGAGCACGTCGGTGATCCAGTGCTTTTGCAGGTAGAGCCGGGTGTAACCCTCGAAGGTGGCCATGACGGCGAGGAGCGCGCCGACCGCGACCGCCGCCCGGCTGACCTGGCGGCCCTGACCGGTCGCGAAGCGCAGCCCGCGCCGCCGCGCGCACCAAAAGACGAGGAAGGCGATGAAACCGTAGATGGCGATGGTGCGGCCCACCCCGCCGGACGGCCAGGTGCCCTCGGACGTCGGCGGGTGGCCCCTGTCGACGACCCGCAGCAACCCGACGCGGACGTACTGCTCGATGAGCACGGCCATGATGACCAGCGCGGGCGGCACCCAGCGGCGGCGCGGCGCGAAGACCACCAGCACGAGCGCGGCGGCGACGGCGGTCGCGTAGATCGGCGGCCGGTTGCCCATCTGGGTGACGATTTCGTTGAACCTGGTCCAGCCGGCGCCCGCCCGGTGGTCGCTGAACCACTCGAAGACCGGCCGGTCCCAGGCTTCCTCGAGGCGCAACGCGAGCCGGCCAAGCGGCCACAGCACGGCGAAGGTGATCGCGAGGCCGGCGCCGCACAACATCACCCACGTGCCGGACGGGCCGAGTGTTTCCTTGAGCTGCGCGCGCGCCGTCGTCAGCCGCGCCCCCCACGTCGTACGGCGCCGCATGGCACCGGCCGCGGCCGTCACCAGCGCCGGCCGGGCGACAAATACGACACCCACCAAGACGACCCCGAAAGTCGGGATGATCCCCCACAAGATAGGCGACCCCATGCGGGTCACTATGACACGCGGGTAACCCGGAGGCGGCGCCAACGCGTCACAACAATGCGGTTTCATTGGTGGACCGCTTGTGCCTCTTGTTGCCTGTGGTGCCACCTGACTGTGGTACATAAGTGCGACTCGACGTGAAAGCAGGAGCATCCCCATGCGCCGACGCATCACCGTGGCCGCCGTCGCCGTGACCGCCTTCGCGAGCGCGCTGAGCTGGCCATTGGCCGCCTCGCCCGCCGCCGCGGACATCGCGCAGACGAGGGTCGTGTCGGCCAACCCGGTCGACAACACCCCGCACGTCAAAGACGGCGTCGTCCGCGCCTACGCCGTCGTGGGCTCCATGGTGGTGGTCGGCGGCACCTTCACCCAGGTCCAGCAGGCCGGCACGCAGAAGCTCTTCACCCGGACGGGCATCTTCGCCTACAACAAGGCCACCGGCGCGATCAGCACCGCGTTCGCCCCGAAGCTGCTCAAGTCCACCAGGGACACCGAGGGCAACCTCTTGCCCGGCGAGGTCTACGCCTTGCAGCCCGGCGACAACGGCACCGTCTACGCCGCCGGCTACTACACCACGGTCAACGGCGCCACGGTGCGCAGCCTGGCGCGGCTCAGGCTGACCGACGGGTCGAACGACACGACGTTCAAGGGTCAGCTTGGCGCCAACGCCGGGGTGCGCACGCTGGTCCGCCGCGGCATCCACCTGTACGCGGGCGGCACGTTCACCAGCATCGGCGGCGCGAGCCGCACCATGCTCGCCCGGCTGAACGCGACGACCGGCCTCGCCGACCCGAACTTCAACTTCACCCTGGCCGGCCCGCTGAACGGCGGCACGCTGAAGGTCGAGAGCATCGCGGTCAACCCGCAGAACACCAAGGTCGTCTTCGACGGCAATTTCTCCACGGTGAACGGGGCCGCCCGAGTGCAGGTGGCCATGCTCAACGTCACCAACACCACGGCCACGCTGAGCGGCTGGGCGACCAGCCGTTACGGCAACGTCTGCAACCGCACATTCCAGTCCTACGTTCGCGACGTCGACTTCTCTCCCGACGGCTCGTACTTCGTGCTGGTCACCACCGGCGGCGGGTTCGGACCGACGACGCTGTGCGACAGCGCGGCGCGGTGGGACGCCACCCAGTCGACCTCGGGCCAGCAGCCCGTCTGGGTGAACTACACCGGCGGCGACACGCTGCTTTCCGTCTCGTGCACCGGCGCGGCCGTCTACGTCGGCGGCCACCAGCGCTGGCTCGACAACACCTATGGAAAAGACACCCCCGGCCCCGGCGCGGTGGAGCGTCCCGGCATCGGCGCCCTCGACCCGGTCACGGGCAAGGCGCTGTCGTGGAACCCGACCCGCACCCGCGGCCACGGCGCCGAGGTGCTGATGGCCAGCTCCGACGGCGGCCTGTTCGTGGGCAGCGACACCGACGAACTCGGCCACGAATGGCACCAGAAGGTCGGGTTCTTCCCCGCTCCGTAAGCCGCGGCGCCGGCTCGCCCGGCGCCGTGCCGCGGTCCGCGGGGACACCGGGTCGGCACCGGGCCGATAGCGGCCACCGGTTTTTACCCGATCGGTCGCTCGGTGGCGTTAGAGTCGGCCTCCGGCCGCCTACGACACCATCGGCTGTCTTCTCGCCTTCTCCGGGAGCGCTCGCGATGCGACGTTTGATATCGGTCGTGGCCGCTACGGTCGCCGCCGCGGCGGCGACGCTCACGCCCGCGCTGGCCGACGAGGCCCAGACCAAGGTGGTCTCGGCGAATCCCGTCAACCACACCCCGCACGCGCTCGACGGCACCGTCTACGCGTTCGCTCAGGTGGGCACGAGGATTTTCGTGGGAGGCAGCTTCACCAAGATCAAGAACGCCGGCGGCTCGACGACGATCAACCAGAAATACCTGTTCGCCTTCGACAGGTCGACCGGCAAAATCGACACGACCTTCCGGCCGGTGCTGGGCGGCGCGGTTTACGCGCTCTCGCCGGGGCCCAGCGGCAGCGTGTTCGCCGGCGGCCTGTTCTCGACGGTCAACGGCGCGGCCAACAGGGGCCTGGTCCGGCTGAGCTCCACCGGCAAGCGGAGCGGCACGTTCCGGATCGGCAGCGGCTACGTGCGCGACCTCATCACGCGCGGCAACCAGTTGTACGTCGGCGGGGCCTTCAGCTCGATCAACGGCGCCGCGCGGTCCCGGCTGGCCCGGCTCGACGCGACAACGGGCGCGGTCGACGCAAAGATCAAGTTCACCTTCAGCGACCCGATCAACGACGGCGCGCTGAAGGTCTACGACATGGCGCTGTCACCGGACGGCGCCAAGCTGGTCGCCACCGGGTCGTTCACGAAGGTCAACGGCTCCACCCGTACGCAGGTGGCGATGTTCAACACCGGCGGCACGCTGTCCAGCTGGGCGACCAGCCGGTACGGCCCGGTGTGCAACAACGTCTCCTACGACAGCTACATCCGAGACGTGGACTTCGACCCGACCGGCAAGTACTTCGTCATCGTCACCACCGGCGGACCGTTCGGCAACAGGACGCTGTGCGACAGCGCCGCCCGATGGGACGCCACCAAGACGGGCTCGGGGCAGCAACCCCAGTGGGTCAACTGGACGGGCGGCGACACGCTGCTTTCGGTGTCGGTCACCGGCGTGGCCGTTTACGTCGGCGGCCATCAGCGCTGGCTGGACAACCCCCTCGGGCACGACACCCCGGGTCCGGGAGCGGTCTCCCGGCCGGGCATCGGCGCGATCAACCCGAGCACGGGCAAGGCGCTGTCGTGGAATCCGACCCGCACCCGCGGCCACGGGGTGGAGACGCTCGACGCCTACGGCGGCGGCCTGCTCGTTGGCAGCGACACCGAGGAACTCGGCCACGAATACCACGCCCGCCTCGGCATGTTCCCGCCCGGCTGAGCGATCGCGAATCGCGCGAACGGAATCACCGCGAACGGAATCACGGCTGACGGTGATCAGGACGGGGTGGCGGGATCGTCCTCGCGGCCGCGGGATTCTTCGAACTTGCGGTGGCCCGTGCGCGCGGCCGACGTCACAGCCGCCGACATCGCGTCGCGCTGTCGGGACAGCAGCACGAGGCTGACCAGTCCGCTGATCAGCACCGCCAGCGCGATCAAGAGCAGGCCGCGGGCGCCGAGCAGGTAGAGCACGCCCGCCGCGGCCGCGAACAAAGCCAGCCTGGCGGCGGTATAGGCGAGTACCGAGCGCATGACGTTTCCGAGGTTATCCGACCGTTTCGGCCAGCAGGGCGGGGTCCACGTTTCCGCCGGAGAGCACGGCCACGTACGTGCGGGCGGCGGGCAGCCTGGCACGGTGGAACAGATAGGCGGCGGTGGCCACGGCGCCCGCCGGCTCGGCGACCAGCCGGGCCGAAAGGAGCAACAGCCGCATCGTCTTCCTGATCTCCTCTTCTGTCACCGTGATGATGCCGTCCGCGTACTCGCTGAGATGCGCGAACGGAAGCCGTCCCAGACCCTGCACGCGGAGCGCGTCGGCGATCGTACGGCTGGTCTCGGCGGCCGGCCACTCGACCGGCCGGCCGAGCCGCAGCGACTCGCGGGCGTGCGCGGACAGCTCCGGCTGTACGCCGAACACCGCGGTCTCGGGGCGCAGCGACTTGACCGCGGTGGCCACGCCGGACAACAGGCCGCCCCCGCCGACCGGCGCCAAGACCACGTCGACCTCCGGGGCGTCGGCCACGATTTCGAGGCCGACCGTCCCCTGGCCGGCGATCACCTGGGGGTGATCGAACGGCGGGATCAGCGCGTAGCCGTGGGCGGCCGCCAGCCGGTCGGCCATGGCCCGCCTCGCCTCCATCGTCGGCTCCACGAACACGATCTCGGCGCCGAGTGCGCGGCAGGACTCCACCTTGACGGCGGGGGCAGTGCGCGGCATGACGACGACGGCGGGCACGTGCACCGCGCGCGCGGCGTACGCCAGGGCCTGTGCGTGGTTGCCGCTCGAATGGGTGATGACCCCGTGCGCCCGGTCGTCTTCGGACAGCGCCGTGACGGCCGTGTACGCGCCGCGCAGCTTGAAGGCACCGATCGGCTGCAGCGACTCCGGCTTGACGAACAGCTCCCGGCCGGCCGGCGGATAGGGCACAAGCGGGGTGCGCACCGTGACGCCCTCAAGGCGCTCGGCCGCCCGCTCGATATCGGTCAGAGTCACTAGGTCGGACATAGTGGAAGCTTAGGGTGTCCGGTGACTGACGATGCGTCCGCGTTCGCCCGGAAGACGCATTCCGGAATCGCATTCGCCAGGATGTCGGTACTAGTGTGACCAGCGAGAGATCGCCGGGTGAATGAGCCTTGAGTGACTACTGAGGTAGAGACGCTGTTTACTTGTGGTGATTCCCGCAAGTCAGCCAACTACGTTCCGTGATCTTTTCCGAAAACAAGGGAGAAATCGGTCTTGACCCGGCACACTTAGAAACAGTCCACCCGCACCAGAGCGGGACAAAGGGGGAGAGACATCGTGGAGAGCACGACTGAGCGCTTGTTGACCCCCGGAGAGGTGGCCGCCCTCTTCCGGGTCGACCCGAAGACGGTGACCCGTTGGGCCGCCGCGGGACGTATCAGCAGCATCCGCACCCCCGGTGGGCACCGTCGGTTCCGCGAGTCCGAGGTGCACGCATTGCTGCGCGGCGAAGAGCCGGCAAGCAGGTAGCCTTCTTTCCCAATTCCTGCCCCGTCATTACTCGCCCTGCTGTTGTGCCTTCCATTCTTCGAATTGACGGAGCAACGCCTCATCGCCCTCCCGCCAGCTACGGCGCTTCTCGGCCAGCTCCTCCTCGGTGAGCGCCTGCTCGGCGAACCGCGGATAGTCGGGATCGTCGGGGGCGATCTCGATGTACGCCTGTCCAATGATTTGTC
>CALAED010000040.1 GCA_937891035.1 uncultured Thermomonosporaceae bacterium
CCCGGCATTACCCTTGGTCCATGCGATCCGAACGCGCGTACCATGCTCAGCGGTCCGTCCACGCCCGCCAGTCGGCCGGTGGTGTCGGCGGCGCCCGGCGCCCAGAGCGGGCCCCGACGATCCGCGATTTGCTCGCCGCGGGCCGGACGTTCTCCTTCGAGTTCTTCCCGCCCAAGACCGACAAGGGCGCGCGCAACCTATGGCGGACGATTCGCGAGCTCGAGCCGCTGCACCCGTCGTTCGTCTCGGTGACCTATGGCGCGGGGGGCGGCACCCGCGACAAGACGGTCGACATCGTCGAGCGGATCGCGACCGACACCACGCTCACCCCGGTCGCGCACTTCACCGCGGTCAATCACGGGATGCGCGAGCTGCGTCAGCTCATCGGCCGGTTCGCCTCGGTCGGCGTGCGCAACCTGCTCGCGCTGCGCGGCGACCCGCCCGGCGACCCACAGGGCGAGTGGATCAAACACCCCGAGGGCGTCGAGTACGCCGAGGACCTGGTGCGACTCATCCGGGCGTACGGTGACTTCTGCGTGGGCGTGGCCGCGTTCCCGTACAAGCACCCGCGCTCGCCGGATGTTGCGCACGATACGCGCTACTTCATCCAGAAATGTCGGGCCGGCGCCGATTACGCGATCACCCAGATGTTCTTCCGCGCCGAGGATTATTTCCGGCTGCGCGACCGGGTGGCCGCCGACGGCTGCGACACGCCGATCATTCCGGGCATCATGCCGGTCACCCAGCTGAGCACGATCGAGCGCTCGGAGCAGCTGTCCGGCGCGCCGTTCCCGCGCGAGCTCGCCGCGCGGTTCGAGGCCGTCGGCGACGATCCGGAGGCGGTGCGGCGGCTCGGCATCGAGCACGCGGCCGCGCTGTGCCAGGAGCTGTTGGATCAGGGCGCGCCCGGGATCCACTTCATCACGTTCAACAAGTCGACCGCGACCCGCGAGGTCTACGCGCTTTTGGGCGTCGACGCCTTCGCCGCCAACGGCAGCGGGGCGGCCATCACCGCGTAACGCGGGCCGCCGCCGGGGAATTCGAAGCCGGTGAGCAGGTCGGTCATGCCCACTGACTGATAGAGCCTGCGGGCCCGTGAGCCAGGGCGGTCCAGGGTGGACAGCACGACAGAGGACTCCGGGCGGCCGGCGCAGATCGTCTCCAGGAGGCGACGGCCGATGCCCCGGCCCTGATAGGCGGGGTGGACGTGCAGTTCGGCGACCTCGAAGGGGTTGGCGAGCCAGACGTCGGCCTGCCCGCTGCCCAGGTCGGCCAGGGCGTGGTAGACGACGTCGTGCCACCATTGGCCGATCTCACCGTGAAACCCGTACACGAAGCCCACCACGCTGCGGCGGCGTTCCGCGATGAACGCGCGGAACGCGGGATATGTGGCGTGCCGTTCCATGATCGTCCGGCGGCCGGGGAGCTGTTCCGGCGGCGGATCCATCGCGGCCGTATAGACGTCGATCATCGCGCCCAACCGCTTCAGATAGCCGCGGGCGTCGATCTCGCGGATGCGCGGATCCTTCATCGGGCCGAGCCTACCGGGGGTATCACTCAGGTGGTCCGCTTCGTCGCGGCCAACGTGTTGTAGATGTCCCAAAGAATACGGTCCGCCGCCTTTCGGAGATTCTGCTGGCTGATGATCAGTCGGCCGTCCCACTGCCTGGCCTCCGGGCCCAGCCACGCGTCGGTGGCGTGCATGGTCCGCACCGCGGGGTCGAGCGCCCGGCGCAGCTGATCGATGCTGCCGTAGGCGCTCTCGTAGGCCTGGTAGAGGCGCTTGTATGCGGGGTTGGGCCGCTCGCCGACGGGCAGCTTGGAGGCTTCGATGCCCTCGATGGGCGGCGGGAGGCTGCTCGGCGGCGGGGGAGGAGCTGATCCGGGTGCGGGGCCCATGGCGCTGCCGTCACTTCGCTCGCGGCGGACAGTCGCCCGCCTGGCCGGACGGCGGCACCGCTGCGGCCGGCTGCGGGCGCGGCGCGTCCAGATCGCCTAGGCGGCGCAGCGCGGCCTCGGCCTGGTCACTTAGATCGGCCGTATGGAGCACCTGGACGACCTCGGGGCGATGGGCCGGGCCCGCGTCGGCCAGTAGCGCGCGCAGCCACTTCTCGTCGATCGGGGCCTGGTGGCTGCCGGTGCCCAACGATACGGAGATCACGTCGAGCCGATCTCGATCGCCGTGGGCGGCGGCGATGGCGATCAGGTCGGCGGTGCCCGCGGGACCGAGCCGCGTGTAGAACGCGGCGGTGTAGTCGGGATCGTCGGCATTCTCGCGCAGCCGCCGCCATGTCGCTTCGGGCGGCGCCGAGTGCCCGGACGCCGCCTTCTTGATCGCGATCACGTCGGTGGCGGCCGCCTTCGCCGCGGCCTGCTGGGTGGGGAAGTTGCCCAGGTGCGGCCCGGCGCCGGACGGCGTCGTGTGCCGGGGCGGCCGCCCGCCGCGCGACGGAACGGCCGGGCCGGCCCCGCCGCCCCTGCCTGCCCCTTGACGGCCGTCTTTGCCGGTGCCCGTGCCCGTGCCCGTGCCCGCGCCAATGCCTTTGCCGGTGCCTTTACCGCCGGTGCGGCCAAGGCCGGGTGGGGGCGCTCCCGTCTTGGGCATCTCGTGGACGCGGTCGGGATGAGTGAGGGCGTAGTTACGGCGGCGGGTCAACATGCCCAGCTGGCTGCTCGCCCACAGGTCGACCTCGGTGGCCATCCGTACTCCCGTCCTGGGCACGTCCGGCGGCAACGGGTGCTCGTTGAGCCAGCGCTTGATGACCGTCGTCGCGTCTTTGACCTGCTTGATCAGATGGCCCAGTGCGTCGGTATCGATGCCGCGGAAGTCGGGGTCGCGACGGGCCGGCCCCGCGCGCATCGTGCCGCTGCTTCCGCCCATCGGCGCTCCGGATCGTCGTTCGCCCGCGGTTACCCGGGTCTTGACACCAGTTTCTACCGACTCAGTGCTATACGCCACCACCCCGCGGCCATCATCGGTCACGGAACCGAGTCACAGCATCTCGCTGTGTGCATGGTGCGGAACGCCGAGGTGTCCCGGTGTCACTGCCCGACCTCGGCCGGGGTGCCGCCGGTGATGCGCAGCAACTCGTCGTAGGTGGTGGGAAAGACCGTATGCGGATGGCCGGCCGCCGCCCATACCACGTCGAAGGTGAACAGCCAGACGTCCACGAGCGTGCGCAGCGGCTTCGGGTGACCGATGGGGGCGACGCCGCCGATGGGCTGCCCGGTCACCTTCCGTACGAACTCGGGGGTGGCGCGGGTGACGCTCTGGGCGTCAACGAGCTTCGCCACCTGCACGGTGTCGACGCGATGCGCGCCGGACGTCAGGACGAGCAGGGGCTCGCCGTCGGCGGAGAACACCAGGCTGTTGGCGATCGCCCCCACCTCGCAGCGGAGCTGCGCCGCGGCCGCCGCGGCCGTGGGTGCCGGGTCGGGCAACTCGACAACGGACCCGACGACACCACGTTCGCGCAGGAGAACGGCCACATTCTCGGCGTTGGGATGCATGGCTTGACTTTAGAGGGTCTGGTGGAAACGAACCGGGGGAAGTCAACGATCGTCGTAGGGAATACCGGAGGTGGCCCCGAGAGGGACGAGATGAGCAGGCGACTGGGTCTGGCGGCGATATTCGCCGGCGGCATGATGGTGATCGCGGCGTGCACCCATTCGGGGGACGCCCAGTCCGCCGGGTCCGGCCAGCGGCGGGCGACGGGCACGGCGACGGTGACCGCTCAGCCGCGGCCGGGCTCGCCGACCGGCTCGGCGAGCCCGGCCCCGGCGCCCTCGCCCACGCGCACCCCTCCTGAGGCGCGGCGCAAGCTCAAGCCGGGCGCCCGCAACGCCGACGTACGGGCGCTGCAGCACCGGCTCCGCGAGCTGCACTACGACCCGGGCAAGATCGACGGCAGGTACGGCCCGACGACGCAGATGGCGGTATGGGCCTTCCAGAAGATCAACCGCATCAAGCCAAGCGGCACCGTCGGCACGCGGGTGTGGCGGGCACTGGACGCGCCTCGCACGCCCAAGCCGGTGGCCAAGAAACGCGAGGACGACCGGGTCGACATCGACCTTGAGCGCCAGTACCTCGTCGTCTACAAGGACGGCGCGCCCGCGTTGATCTCTCACATCTCCTCGGGCGGCGGCTATCGCTACTGCGCGAAGGACCCGGGATCGCAGACGCCGCGCTGCCGCTACGCCGTGACCTCGACCGGCGACTTCCGCACCGGCAGAAGGGTCAGCGGCTGGGACGACGGCCCGCTCGGGGCGCTGTACAACCCTGTCTACTTCAACGGCGGCATCGCGGTACACGGATACCCCTCGGTGCCGCTGAGCCCGGTATCGCACGGCTGCGTCCGCATCCCGATGCATGCCGCGGACCTGTTCCCCAAGCTGGTCGGCACCAACGTGCCCGTGCACGTGCGCCGCTGAGGTCGCGGGCGCGCGGTTCCGGCCGGGCGCGCCTTCGTCACGCGCCGTCGTTTTGTCGTACCCGCCTGCTCTACTGGTGCCTGTTCACGGGTCCGCCGCCGGTCCGGCCCGGGGCGGAAGCGCTGAGCGGTTCTCAGGGTCGAATGCCGGTGACCTGCGACGATGATGGCGTCCGGCGCGTCTTTCGAACACATTGACGAATGGCGACCGGAGGGGTTTACTGGTGGTACGTCGAACATCAGTTCGGTGTGGTGCGGGACTCGCGGCCCGCACTTGGGGCACGTCCCGTTCGGGCAGCGTAGGTCGAGCGAGACGCGAGGGCCGGACGGGGAGAGGGGAAGCTCCTCGTCCGGCCGGCCCCATCGCGGCGGCTCGCCGCCCGAGGGAAGGAGGCATGTCATGTCCGTGACAACGACCTTGCGTCACTTGCCTGCCCGCCGAGTCGCCCACTCGGCGGGGTCGCTCTTGCACGCGGCCCGGCAGGGGCTGGCCGAGGCCGCGGAGACCTCCCGGCCCGAGTTGCGATACGTCGCCGCGCATTTGGCCGCGTTGCGGGCCGCCGCCGCCGTGCTGGCGGCCAAGGAGCCCGTCGACGCCACTCGTCGCGGCCGCCCGCGCAGCGTGTGGGTGCTGTTGCCGGCGGCCGACCCTACGCTTCGCGAGTGGGCGGCCTTCTTCGCCGCCGGGGCCGACAAACGGGCGGCCGCCGAAGCCGGCCTGCCTCGCGCGGTGACCCCGTTCGAGGCCGACGAGCTGCTGCACGACGCCGAGGTCTTCGTGTCGCTCGTCGAGGAGACGCTCGGCCTACCCGGCCAGCCGACTTTGCCCATCCCCGACTCCAGAGCCAGCTGATCATCCACCCGCGAGCACCCTCGGGCCGGATCCGCCGGGTCGATTCGCATCCCCGAAGATCTTGATCCAGCCCCTCCTCACCGGCTACCCGCCGGTCACGGCGGCCTGCGGCGCACCGGCACCGGCACCGGCACTCGGGCCGAGATTCGGCTCCATCAAAGCGCCTCGGAGCGGTCGTCGGACCGATGCCATCGTCGAGGGCCTGGTCTTTAGGTGCGGACGACAGCGGCGTACATGCGCGCCGCTGTCGTCCGCACCGGTGAACGTGTTGAAACAGGCATCTGGCGACGCCTGCGGTGACGCAGGGAGAACTGCCCGCCACCGACCTGCAAACGGCGAATTACGCCGTAAGTCGGCATGGCGCTGCCGTGACGCGGCGTCGCCGAAGCGACCCCCGCGATCGGCGGCGGGCTGTCAGCGCCCTGCCGATATGCCCCGCGGCTCGTTCCGCGGGGTCAGAACGCCTCGACGGCGCGGCGTGCCTCTGGGTCGAGCACGCCCCATCCGATGAGCTCTTCGGTCAGCTCGGTCGGCGATTTGTCGTAGATCACGGCGAGCGAACGCAGGTCCTCTTGCCTGATGGACAAGACCTTTCCGTTGTAGTCGCCACGCTGGCTCTGGATCGTCGCGGCGTAGCGGGCGAGTGGACCGGCTTTATCCTTCGGAAGCTGTTGCAGCCGCTCGAGATCGATCACGAGCTTCGGCGTTGGGCCGAGCGGACTCGGCGCCGAGCCGCCGGGAAGCAGCTCGGACACCGGCACGCCGTAGAACTCGGCGAGCTCGGCCAGCTTCTGAACGGTGACGGCGCGGTCGCCCCGCTCGTACGAACCCACGACGACGGCCTTCCACCGGCCGCGAGACTTCTCTTCCACACCATGCAGGGACAACCCCTGCTGGGTGCGAATGGCGCGAAGTCTCGCGCCTAGAGCCTTTGCGTATTCAGACGGCATCGTTGCGGCCCTCCAAGGCTCACTCGGGTCGTCGTTGTCGGCCCCAGGAAATCATCTCCTAGGATGGTTACGGACAGTGACGGTAAAACGGGTACGGCCATTGGTCAAGCTGATTGGAAAAATGTGGTCGAACCGGCCGTCCGCGAAAGAGGCTCCCGATGGTCCGCAGAGGGGGGCGCGCGGGGTCGTCGCCGGCCGTCTTCGCGCCCTCAACCGGCATCGGCTCCCTATGTGAAGGTGACGTCTCTCACCAGGGAAGACTACGACGGTCCGCTTAGGGTCACGGGCATCGAGCTGCTACGGTGTGCAAGACCCGACGTCCTTTAAAACCCGTCCCGTGAGGCGGGAAAGGAGGTTTGTGTGGTGAATGCTGCGTCCATGCCTTCGGGGGCTGATGCGGCAGAGGGTGACGGACAGCACATCGCGGCGGCCATGCCTGAATCCGGCGTCGGTGCCGGCTCGCCACCCCAGGGCGGCGCGGCGCCATCTCCCAAAGCGGTTCTCGAGGCCCCCGATATCGCCCGTGCGCTCACCCGGATCGCGCATGAAATCCTCGAACGCACCAAGGGCGGCCGCGACGTCGTCCTGCTCGGCATTCCGACGCGAGGGGCCACGCTCGCGCGGCGGCTGGCCGAGCGCGTCGGAGCCGTCGAAGGGCACCCGGTGCCGTGGGGCTGCCTCGACGTGACGATGTACCGCGACGATCTGCGGCTACGGCCGGCCCGTGCCCTGGGCAAGACCGAACTGCCCCCGGACGGCGTCGACGGCAAGATCGTCATTCTCGTCGACGACGTGCTGTTTTCCGG
>CALAED010000041.1 GCA_937891035.1 uncultured Thermomonosporaceae bacterium
GGATACCCAGGACGCGGCGGGGCGGCCGGTCGCAGGCGGCGCCGGGGACCGCCGCGACGCGGCTGTGGCGCGACCGGCTCGCCTGGGCGGTCACCGGCTACATGGGGACGCAGTCGCTGCTCGCCTACGTCGTCTTCGCCTGGCTGGCGACGATCTACCAGGACCGCGGGATGGACGAGACGAGCGCCGGGTTCATCCTGGCCCTTTCGGGGCTCATGCAGGGCGCCGGCGCGCTGTCCGTGCCGGTGATCGCGCGCGGGCTGCCCGATCAACGCCGGCTGGTGCTGCTGATCACCGTGGTCACCCTGGCGGGGTTCGCCGGGGTGGCCTGGGCGCCGATCGCCTCGGCCCCGCTGTGGGCGGTCGTCCTGGGGCTCGGGCAAGGCGCCTCGTTCGCCCTGGCCCTGTCGTTCATGGGGCTGCGGGCGGCGAACCAGCACGTCGCGGTCAGGTTGTCGGGCATGAGCCAGTCCGTCGGGTACGCGATCGCGGCCTTCGGCCCGCTGGGCATCGGCGCGCTGCACGACCTGACCGGCGGCTGGACGGTCCCGGCGGTCGTGCTGCTGATCATCACCGGCCTCATGACGCTGCCCGGCCTCGCCGCCGGCCGGAACCGTACGATCGGCGCCGCGCCCGAGCCCGTTGGGGGCCGTCCTGGCGGCTAGCGCCCTAGCGGCGCCGTACGCCGAGGGAGATAGCGTGACCTTCATGAGCCTGCACGATGCGCCCGCGGCGGCGACGGCCGGGGCGATGAGGGTCAGCGTGAGGAGCGGCGAGCGGCGAGCCGGGTCGCGGCGAGCCGGCCGGGAAACGGGGCGGCGAGCCGCGTGGGGGGCTCGGCCGTGAGCCGCTCGCTTCGGGTGCTGTGGGACGACAAACTCATTTCCTACGACTTCGGCCCCGGGCATCCGCTGAAGCCCGTGCGGGTCGAGCTCACGATGGCGCTGGCCCGCGAGCTCGGTGTGCTCGATCTGCCGAACGTCGACGTCCAGGGCTTCCAGGCCGCCGACGACGACCTGCTCCGGCTGATCCACGACCCCGGCTACATCGAATCGGTCAGGCGGGCCGGCGACACGGGCGGCCCCGACCTGTCGTGCGGGCTCGGCACGCCGGACAATCCGGTCTTCCTCGGCATGCACGACGCGTCGGCGCTGGTCGCCGGGGCGTCGGTGGCGGCCGCCGAGGCCGTGTGGACGGGGGAGGTCGAGCACGCTGCCAACGTGGCCGGCGGCCTGCACCATGCGATGCGCGGCGCGGCGGCCGGCTTTTGCGTCTACAACGACCCGGCGATCGCGATCGCCTGGCTCCTGGAGCGGGGCGCCCGCAAGATCGCCTACGTGGACGTCGACGTCCACCACGGCGACGGCGTCCAGGCGGCCTTCTACGACGATCCGCGGGTGCTCACGATCAGCCTGCACGAGACCCCGCGCACGCTGTTCCCAGGCACCGGCTTCCCGCAGGAGACCGGCGCGGCCGGCACCGCGGTGAACGTCGCGCTGCCGCCCGGCTGCGACGACGAGGGCTGGCTGCGCGCCTTCCACGCCGTCGTGCCGCCGCTGCTGCGGGCGTTCCAGCCGGAGCTGCTGGTCACCCAGCACGGCTGCGACTCGCACGCGCTCGATCCGCTGGCCCACCTCATGCTCTCCGTCGACGGCCAGCGCACGGCGTACGCGGCGCTGCACCGGCTGGCGCACGAGACGGCCGGCGGGCGCTGGGTGCTCACCGGAGGCGGCGGCTACGAGCTCGTCCAGGTGGTGCCGCGGGCGTGGACCCACCTGCTGGCCGAGGCGGCCGGGCGGCCGATCCCGCCGACGACGCCGACGCCGGACGCCTGGCGCGAGTTCGTCCTGCGGCGGGCGGATGAGACCGCTCCGCTGCTGATGACCGATGGCGCGAACACGGAGGTACGGACGTGGGAGACCGGCTACGACCCGGCGAGCCCGCTCGACCAGGCGGTGCTGGCGACCCGCCGGGCGGTCTTTCCGGACCACGGCTTGGACCCGCTGACGGACGCCTGAGCGCGCCGGCGGCAAGCGGGCCGATGGGGAGCCAAGGCCGGAGTGAAGGCGGGAGTCAAGGCGGGAGCCGAGGGTGATGGACAGGGACGGTCTTCGCGAACACCTGGTCCGGACGCACATCGCCGGCTTGGTGGCCACCCCGCGGCAGGGCAACCTGCGCAACTACCGCAAGATGGCCGCCCGCGACCCCGACTACCTGTTCGGCCTGGAACTGAAGGAGTGGACGGCCCCGGAGATCTTGGCCCTGATGGCCGAACGGTGCGGGGTGAACCCCGATCCCGGCCACTTCTACGGAGACGACACGATCGACCCCGACCTGACCATCGACGCCTTGGACGCGATGGCCGCCCGGCTGGCTGACGCGGCCGAGCGCCGCGAGCGCGTCCTGCTGGCCACCGGGCATCCCTCCGGGCTGCTGCCGGTCTACCTCGAGGTCGGGCGGGCGCTGCGGGCGCGCGGCTGCACGTTGCTGACGCCGGCGATCGAATGGTCGTACGAGGTCAGTACGCCGAAAGGCCCGCGCAGGCGGCAGATCCGCTACGTGGATGGGGTGGCGATGCTCAGCGGCGGCGGGTCGCTGCACCACACCCACGACGCCGCCCCAATGAGGGCGATGTTGGCCGAACTCGCAGAAAATTCAAAAAATTGGCCGAATCTGGCCATGGCGGACCACGGCTGGGCCGGCGCCGCCGGCGAGGCCGGGATCGACACCGTTGGGTTCGCCGACTCCAACGATCCGGCCCTGTTCGCGGGCGCGTCGGAGGGAAAAATTGCCGTCTGCGTGCCGCTGGACGACAACGTGCTCCCTCATCACTACCGGCCGCTCATCAACTACCTACTGTCCCAAGCCGGCCTGATTGACTGAGGTCCCCTCTTGCCACACCAGGTTCACGACTTACGCTGGAGAAAGTACACGTGCGTGATCAAAGTCACCTAAAGGTCCGGTGCGCGGCACGTGTGGAAGAGGGCGTCCGATGAGCTCAGGCGAGCGACCTCTGAGCGAGGTCAGGTTCCTGACTGTGGCCGAAGTGGCGGCGGTGATGCGGGTGTCCAAGATGACCGTTTACCGCCTCGTCCACTCCGGCGAGCTGCCTGCCATCCGGGTGGGCCGCTCGTTCCGTGTTCCCGAGCAGGCCGTTCACGATTACCTGCGCGACGCGTTTATCGAAGCCGGGTAGGGAGGCATGGCGTGGGCCGTCTCGCGGTCCACGCGACCCTCTCCCGACCGGGGCGGCCGGGGGCTACACAAGGAGCGTGACGGGGCAACGGGGACCGGTGGCGTGCGCGCTACGGGTCCGGCGGTACTCTTGGGGCTTGGGTCGCACGAGCGGCTTATTCGCACGGCCGGCGGTCGGCGGCGCACCACGCACCGGCGGGCGCGGTTGCCTGGCGAATAGGCTTCTGGGTAGCGGTAGCGGCCCATCTCTGCTCGCCACCCGGTAGCCAAGTGAGGTTTCGTGGGCTCAGTCATCAAAAAGCGCCGCAAGAGGATGGCCAAAAAAAAGCACCGCAAGCTGCTAAAGAAGACGAGGGTGCAGCGGCGTAACAAAAAGTAAACAGGTTAGCGAAGCCGTCGTAAGGGGAGGGGCGCACAGTGTCCTCCATGCGCGCTTCGGGTACGGCCAGGGTTGTGCTGGTTACGGGGGTCTCCCGCCCTTTGGGAGCGAGAGTCGCCACTGCTCTGCAAGCCGACCCCGGCATTGAGCGGGTCATTGGAGTCGACACCGTACCGCCGACCACAACACTGGGACGCACTGAGTTCGTACGCGTCGACATCCGTACCCCAAGCATCGCCAAAGTCATCGCATCGGCTGAGGTCGACACGGTCGTGCACCTCAATCTGGTCACGTCGTCGACCGGGGCCAGAGCGCCGATGAAAGAGATCAACGTCATCGGCACCATGCAACTGCTGGCCGCCTGCCAGCGGTCGCCGCATATGCGCAAGCTGGTCGTCCGGTCATCGGCCGCGGTGTACGGCTCGTCGCCGCGCGACCCGGCCGTGTTCACCGAGGACGACGAGCCGGTCGAGGCGCCGTCGTCCGGTTACGCCAAGGACGCCGTCGAGGTCGAGGGCTATGTGCGCGGTCTGATGCGCCGACGGTCCGATTTGACGGTCTCGCTGCTGCGCTTCGCCAACTTCATTGGCCTCGGCGTCGACTCCCCCTTGACCCGATATTTCCGGATGCCGGTTGTTTTGACCGTGCTGGGCTTCGATCCGCGGCTGCAGTTCGTCCACCTGGACGACGGTGTCGAGGTGCTCCGGCGGATGGCGGTCGAGGAGCATCCCGGCACCTACAACGTCGCCGGCGACGGGGTCCTGCTGCTGTCACAGGCGATCCGGCGGGCGGGACGGCCCACGCTGGCGCTCCCGGCCCAGGCCGTGGCGACGATCGGCGACATGGGCCGGCGGTTCGCCGGCTGGTCGGGCTACTCGGCCGAACTGCAGCGCTGGCTGACCTACGGCCGCGTGCTCGACACCTCCAAGCTCGCCGCCGAGCTGACGTGGCGGCCCAAGTACAGCACCGAGGCGGCGTTCGCCGACTACGTCCTCGCCGAGCGACCCGACGGCGACCCCCCGCTCACCGTCATCGACCGGCTGGCCGACGTCGTGGGAGGGATCCGGCGATGAACGCGGGCAGGCCGAACAGCGACGGCGAGCGCGATGCCGACATCATCCCGATCAGCGCCGGCGAGCACCACCGCGCCGGTACGGGCCGGCGGGGGCACGCGTTCGGCCGGGACGGGCCGGGCGCCACCGGGGCCGGGACAGGGGCCGGCGGCGGCGCGGCGGAGGACCGCACCGAACCGGCGCACGACGGGCACGGTCCAATCGAACGAGAACTCGCCGCCGGGCTGCGCTTCCTGCGGCGCCGGCTCGTCGGCGACTATGAGGTGGACGAGTTCGGGTTCGACCCCGAATTCGCGGAGACGTTCCTGTTTCCCCTGGCCAGGACCCTCTACCGGCACTGGTTCCGGGTTGAGATGGCGGGCCTTGAACACCTGCCTGACAAGGGCGCGGCACTGATCGTCGCCAACCATTCCGGCACACTGCCGATCGACGCGGTGATGTTGCAGACCGGCATCCACGACCACGCCGACCGCATCCTCCGGCTACTCGGCGCCGACCTGGTCTATCAGGTGCCGTTCCTCGGGCACCTGTCGAGGAAGAGCGGCCACACCCTGGCGCATCCGGCCGACACCGCCCGGCTGCTCGCGAAAGGCGAGTTGGTCGGGGTCTTTCCCGAGGGATTCAAGGGCGTCGGCAAGCCCTTCCGCGAGCGCTACCACCTGCAGCGCTTCGGCCGCGGCGGGTTCGTCGCCTCGGCGCTGCGCGGCCAAGTGCCGATCATCCCGTGCGCCATCGTGGGTGCGGAGGAGATCTATCCCAAGATCGCGGACCTGCGGCCCCTGGCCAGGCTGCTGGGGTTCCCCTACTTCCCGATCACCCCGACCTTCCCGTGGCTCGGGCCGCTCGGCCTGGTGCCGCTGCCGTCCAAGTGGATCATCCAGTTCGGCGAGCCGGTCCCGATGAGCGACTACGAGCCGGACGCGGCCGACGACGCCCTGACGGTCTTCAACCTGACCGACCAGATCCGCGAGACGATCCAGCACATGCTCTACGACGTACTCCTGCGCCGCGGCTCGGCTTTCTCCCGCTAGCCACGCCATCTCGTCCGCCCCGCCGGCCGCGTCATTCCGTCCGGAGCGCGGTGACCGGCTGCAGCCGGGCGGCGCGCCGGGCGGGGACGACGCCGAAGAACACGCCGACGGCGGCCGAGACCACGAAGGCCAGCACCGGCGACCACCAGGTGATCGCCGCCGGGACCGGCGAGACCGCTGAGATCCCGATCGCCGCGCCCGCGCCCAGGGCGATGCCGGTCGCCCCGCCGATCGACGTGAGCAGCACGGCCTCGAGCAGGAACTGCGCCAGCACGTCGCGGCGGCGCGCCCCGAGTGCCTTGCGCAGACCGATCTCCCGCGTCCGCTCGCGCACGCTGACCAGCATGATGTTCGACACGCCGACGCCGCCGACGAGCAGCGAGATGCCGGCGATCGCGGCCAGCACGCCGGTGAGCGCGCCGAGCACCGTGCCGATCGTGCCGAGCAACTGCGTCTGGGTGACAGCGGAGAACTCCTCACCCCGGTACTTTTGCTCCAGCGCGCCGACCAACCGGCTCTGCAGCCCAGAGATCGAGTCCGCCGACGGCGCCTTGATGGCGACGAAGTCGACCCTGGTCACGCCGAACAGCCGCTGCGCCGTGGTGACGGGAATGTGGATCTCGGCGTCGCGCGTCTGCCCGAGCGTCGAGCCGATCTCGCTGAACACCCCGATCACCCGGAACCGCACGCCCGACGCCACGGTCACCTGCCGGCCGATCGGGTCGACGTCGCCGAACAGCCGTTCGGCGATCTGCGACCCCAGCACGACCACGCGGCGCCGGGTGTCGACGTCGATCTCGCTCAGGTAGCGGCCCTTGTCGAGCGGCCGGTCGAAGACGTTGCGCGCGTTCTCGTTCGCCCCGACGACCGACGAGAACATCTCGTTGTGCCCGGCCCGTACGGTCTCACCCGAACTGAGGCCGACCGCGATCCGCCGTTCGTCGCCGACCACCCTGCCCAGGTAGTCCACATCGGAAAGCTGCAGTCGGCTGACCGATGGCGCCGAGCCGAACGAGAACTGGCCGGGCACCACGAAGATGATGTTGGAGCCGAGGCCCTCGATCTCGCTTTGCACCAGGTTGCGGGCGCCCGAGCCGATCGCCACCAGCACGACGACGGCCGCCACGCCGATCACCACGCCCAGCATCGTCAACGCGCTGCGCAGCCGGTTGACCCGCAGCGCCTCGACCGCCACGCGGAGCGCCTCGACCCACCTCATCGCTCGCTCATCGACCTTTCACTGGTCGCGTTCATTGGTCACGTTCGACGACGCCGTCGCGGATGTGGATCTGCCTGGGCGCGCGGGCGGCGACCTCGGCCTCGTGGGTGACGATGACGATGGCCACGCCCCGTTCGGCGT
>CALAED010000042.1 GCA_937891035.1 uncultured Thermomonosporaceae bacterium
CGATCTCGACGGCACGCTCGTCAACACCGAGCCGGGCAACCGGGCCCGTTGGACGCGGTTGTTCGACACCCACGGAGCCCCTTACGACGAAGCGCTGATCGCGTCGTTCGCTGGGCGCCGCGGCCGGGAGGTGCTGGCCGAATTGGTCCATCTGTTCCCCGGCCGCAGCGTCGATGAGCTGTTCAGCGAGGTCGTGTCGTACAAGCTCGGCCCGGACGTGCTGGCCGCCGTGCCGGTGCCGGGCGCGGTGGCGCTGGTGCGGTCGATCGGCGCGCACGGGGTGCCGATCGGCGTGGTGACCTCCGGCGGCCGGCGGTACGCCGAAGGGCAGCTGGCCAGGCTCGGCATCCGCGAGCTGATCGACGTCTTGGTCAGCGCCGAGGACGTGGCCGAGGGCAAACCGTCCCCCGAGGGCTTTTTGACCGCCTGCGCCAGGCTCGGCGTCGAGCCCGGCGCGGCGGTCGCGTTCGAGGACGCGCCGGCCGGGGTGGCGGCGGCGAAGGCCGCGGGTATGCCGACCGTGGGCGTGGCCACCACGCAGTCGCGGGAGGCTCTCGCCGCCGCCGATTTGGTGGTGGGCGATCTGACCGAGGTGACCTGGCCCCCGGACTTCGGGGGCTGACAGGCCGATCCCCGCAGGCCGGGGCGGAAAGGAGAGACAGTGGCAGAGCGCCGCGTACGTGTCTCGTCGAAGGTCGGGCTGCACGCCCGCCCGGCGGCGTTGTTCGTGCAGGCCGCGACGAAGGCCCCATACGACGTGCGGGTGGCCAAGGCGGACGGCGAGCCGGTCAACGCGAAGAGCATCCTGTCCGTACTGGCCCTTGACGTACGCAACGAAGAGGAAATCGTGATCAGTGCCGAGGGAGACGGCGCCGACACGCTGCTCGACGAGCTCGAGGCGCTGGTCTCCGACCCCGGACCCGACGGTGCCTGACCTGCGGGGCACCGGGGTGAGCCCCGGGGTCGGCGCCGGACCGGTCCGCATGATGGGCGGCTCGGTGCCGGAGCCGCCGCCGGACGAGCGGCACGGCGGCGACGCGGCCGCGGAGCGGGCCCGCGCGCACGAGGCGCTGCACGCGGTGGCGGCCGATCTGGAGGCGCGCGGCGCCAAGGCGGGCGGTGCGGCGCAGGAGGTCCTCGCGGCCCAGGCCCTCATGGCCGGCGACCCCGGGCTGGGTGAGCTGGTCGACGCGAAGATCGACGCCGGCATGGCCGCCGCCCGTGCGGTGTTCGAGGGCTTCGCCGGCTATCGGGCGGCGCTCGCGGGCGCGGGAGACTACCTCGCCGCCCGCGTCGCCGACCTCGACGATGTGCGCGACCGGGTGGTCGCCCGGCTGGGCGACCTGCCGATGCCGGGCGTTCCGGCATCGGCTGAGCCGTTCGTCCTGGTCGCCCGCGATCTGGCGCCCGCGGACACCGCGCTGCTCGACCCCGAGTCGGTGCTCGCCTTCGTGACCGAGGAAGGCGGCCCGACGAGCCACACCGCGATCTTGGCCCGGGCGATCGGCGTGCCGGCGGTCGTCGCCTGCGCGGGTTGCACCACCCTGCCGGAAGGCAGCGTCATCCTGGTCGACGGCGGGACCGGCACGGTCACCGTCGACCCCGCGCCAGGGGACATCGCAGCGGCCGACGAACGGACCGCCGCCCGCGCGGCCGCGAGCGCCGCCTCCGGTCCCGGCCGCACCGCCGATGGGCACGAAGTCCCGCTGCTTGCCAACATCGGCGGCCCCAGAGACATCGCGGCCGCGGTCTCGGTTGGCGCGGAGGGGGTCGGGCTCTACCGCACCGAATTCCTGTTCCTCGACCGGGCCGAACCACCGACCGTGGTCGAGCAGGAGGCGGCCTACCGCGCCGCGCTTGACGCCTTCCCCGCCGGCCCCGTTGTGGTGCGGGTGCTCGACGCCGGCGCGGACAAGCCGCTCGCCTTCCTGCCGCCGGGCGACGAGCCCAACCCGGCGCTCGGCGAGCGCGGCCTGCGCATGCTGCAGAGATACCCGGAGGTGCTGGCCGATCAGCTGGCCGCCCTGGCCAGAGCGGGCGAGACCGGTTCGGGTGAGCTGCGGGTCATGGCGCCGATGGTGGCCGACGCGGCCGACGCCCGCTACTTCGCAGACGTCTGCCGCGCCGCCGGCATCGCGTCCGCCGGGGTGATGATCGAGATCCCGGCCGCCGCGTTGCGCGCCCGCGACATCGCCGGCGAGGTCGACTTCTTCAGCCTGGGCACCAACGACCTGGCGCAGTACGCGTTCGCCGCCGACCGGGAGCTGGGCGCGCTGGCCAGACTGCAGGACCCGTGGCAGCCGGCCCTGCTCGACCTGGTGGCCACGGCCGCCACCGCGGCCGCCGGCGCCGGCAAGGGCTGCGGCGTGTGCGGTGAGGCCGCCGGCGACCCGGCTCTGGCCTGCGTCCTCGTCGGCCTCGGCGCCTCGTCGCTGTCGATGAGCCCGCCGTCCTTGCCGCTGGTCCGCGCCGCCCTGGCCGGCCACCCCCTCGACGCCTGCCGACGCGCCGCCGAGGCGGCCCGGGCCGCCGGCACGCCTGCCGCCGCTCGCACCGCCGCCCGCGCCCACCTTTCCCTCTTGCCCAGCCTCGGCCTGTAGCGGTCGTGGCAGCGCATACCTCCGGAATCGGCGGCACGCCGTGGGGTTTGGCCGTGCCGGACGGGGTGCGGGAGTGGGCGCTGCGCGCCGAGCGGTTTCCCGCGTACGTGTACGACTTCGAAGGGTTGCGGACGCATGCCGCGGCGATCAGGGCGGCGCTGCGGCCCACGGAGTTCTGGTACGCGGCGAAGGCGAACCCCGATGCTCGGGTCCTGGCGGCGCTGGCCCCCCACGTCGACGGCTTCGAGACCTCCTCCGGCGGCGAGTTGGCCCACGTACGAGAGATCCTGCCCGGCGCCCGGCTGGCCTTCGGCGGCCCCGGCAAGACCGACGAGGAGCTGGCGGACGCGCTGCGGCTCGGCGTGGCTCGCGTCCACGTGGAGAGTCCGCATGAGCTGGAACGGCTCGCCGAGATCAGCCGCCGGCACGGGCGGCAGGTCGGCGTGCTGCTGCGCGGCAACCTCGAGGTGGCGGTCCGGGGGGCCGCGCTGACCATGAACGGCCCGTTCGGCATGGACGACGCCGCCATCGCGAGGTGCCGCGAGCTGCTGCCGGCGATGCCGTGGGTGCGACCGCTTGGGGTGCACGCCCACCTCGCCTCCGGGCTCGATGCGGCCGCGATGCTGGAGGTCGCCGCGCAGATCGTCGGCTGGGCGCGCGGCAGCGGGCTCGATGCGGCCGAGATCAACCTGGGCGGCGGGATGGCCGTCGACTACCGCGCGCCGGGCGACCGGTTCGACTGGGCGTCCTATGGCGCCGGGCTGCGGCGGTTGAGCGGTGGCGGGGAGCGGCTGCGCGTCGAGCCGGGGCGGGCCGTGACCGCCTATCACGGCTGGTACGTCACGGACGTACTCGACGTGAAGCGAACCAGGGGAGAGGCGTTCGTCGTGCTGCGCGGCGGCACCCATCACCTGCGCACTCCGGTCACCAAGGGACATGATCAGCCGTTCGCCGTGCTCGCGCGAGAATGCGGCGGGGCGGCGGCGCGGCCGGCGACGGCGGGGGCGGTGACGTTGGTGGGACAGCTGTGCACACCCAAGGACGTTTTCGCCCGCGACGTTCGGGTGGACCGGCTGCGCGCCGGCGACATCGTCGCGTTCGCGATGGCGGGCGCCTACGCGTGGAACATCTCCCATCACGACTTCTTGATGCACCCCAAGCCGGACTTCCACTACCTGGGTGATTTCCGTACGGTGGCACCAAAGATTTCCGGGGGCGATGTCCGAAGCGGGCCGGCGGCCTCGACGTCTCTGGTGAAGGGCGCCGAACGGGCGCCGTGAGATGGGAGACATCGTGAAATACATGATCATGCTGTACGCGTCGCAGCGCGACTATGACCTCATGGCCGGCGGCGCCGTCGAGGGGACGGCCTGGGCGCAAGAGGACGTCGCGGCCATGCACACGTTCATGGAGTCGTGGAACAAGGAGCTCGTGGAGTCGGGGGAGTTCGTCGACGCCCAAGGGCTGGCGGCGCCCGTCCACACCAGGCGGCTCGAGCTGCGGACGGGGACTTCGGTGGTGACCGACGGCCCGTACGCCGAGACTCAGGAGGTCCTCGCCGGCTACACCATCGTCGAATGCGACAGCTTCGACCGGGCGACCGAGATCGCCGCCCGCATCGGTGAGTGCCCCAACCCGGCGGGAGAAGAGGGCGGCGGCTACGTGGACGTCCGGCCGATCGCCGAGTGCCGCGCCGAACTGGAGCTCTGACCGGCGTCCATGACCGGCCCCGGGACCGGTACCGAGGTCGAGGGCCTGCTGCGCTCCCTGGCGCCGCGGGTCCTCGGCGCGGTCGTCCGCCGGTACGGGCATTTCGACACCGCCGAGGACGCCGTCCAGGAGGCGCTCGTCGCGGCCGCGACGCGGTGGCCCGACGACGGCGTCCCGGACAATCCGCGGGCCTGGCTCATCACCGTGGCCGCCCGCCGGCTGACCGACCTGCTGCGCGCCGAGCAGGCCCGCCGCCGCCGTGAGGACGCCGTCGCCAGGTGGGCGCTCCCGGACGAATGGACGGCGCCGCCCGCCGACCAGCCGGCCGCGCCCGCCGACGACACGCTCATCCTGCTGTTCATGTGCTGCCACCCCGCGCTGTCGCCCACGTCGCAGATCGCGCTCACTCTGCGCGCGGTCGGCGGGCTGACCACCGCGGAGATCGCCAGGGCGTTTCTCGTGCCGGAGGCGACCATGACCCGGCGCATCACCCGGGCGAAGCGGACCATCGGCGCCAGCGGCCTGCCGTTCGGCCCGCCCCCGGCCGAGCAGCGCGCCGAGCGGCTGAGCGCGGTGCTCCATGTGCTCTACCTGATCTTCAACGAGGGGTACGCAAGCACGGGCGGGCCCGGCCTCTACCGGGTCGAGTTGTCCGCCGAGGCGATCCGGCTGACCCGGATCGTCCATCGGCTGCTGCCCGATGACGGCGAGGTGACCGGTCTGCTCGCGCTCATGCTGCTCACCGACGCTCGCCGCCCCGCCAGGACTGGGCCGGACGGGGCGTTGATCCCGATGGCCGAGCAAGACCGCGGCCGGTGGGACGCCGCGGCCATCGCCGAGGGCGTGGCGCTGATCAGCGCCGCACTGCCGCGCGGTGCGCCTGGGCCGTACCAGCTCCAGGCGGCGATCGCCGCGATCCACGACGAGGCGCCGAGCGCCGCGGCCACCGACTGGCCGCAGATCGTGGCGCTGTACGAACTGCTGCTCCGGATCTCCGACAACCCGGTCGTACGGCTGAACCACGCCGTCGCCGCCGGCATGGCGCGGGGCCGGGCAAACGGACTTGACCTGCTCGACAAGCTGTCGGCCGACGAGCGGATCGCCGAAGACCATCGGCTGCACGCGGTCCGTGCGCATCTGCTCGAGATGGCCGGCGAGCACGTCGCGGCGCGCGCGTCCTATGAGGCCGCGGCGCGGCGGGCCACCGGGCTCGCGCAGCGGCGCTATCTCCACACCCGCGCCGCCCGCCTCACCGAGGGCGGTTCTTGAGCCGAGAAGCCGTCGTGCTCGGTGGGCAGCCGTTGGGGGACGGCCGTTACAGTCGGGCGATGACGATCGATGAGCGCCTCAGCACCCTCGACGAGTTGTGGTCGATATGGGCCGAGCTCGGCCAGGCGATGACCGACGAGCAATGGCGGCGGCCGACCCGGCTCGGCGACTGGGACGTACGGAGCCTCTACAGCCATGCCGCGTGGTGGCCCACCGGTCTTTCGATGCTGGTCGACAGCGTGCGGGACGCCGAGCCGACGCATCCCACAGCGGTCGCGCTGCTGCGGGACTTCAACGCCCCGGACGGGATCGCCAACACCCTGCGCGACGCGGTCGCGGCCGATGCCCGCGAGAACGCGGTCAAGCACAGCACGGAGCAATTGGTCGAGTGGTTCGCGGGTACCGGACCGCGGGCGATCGCCACCGCTCGACGGCTCGGCCCGGTCGTCATCGACTACTTCGGGGTGGCGCTGCTGCGCCTGGACGAGGCCGCCGGCATCGGCGTCCTGGAGGCGACTGTGCACCTGCTCGATCTGCACCGCGCCCTGGACCGGCCGCCGGAGGTGCCCGCCGCCGGCCTGACCCAGACGGCGGCGATCCTCGCCGAGATGGCGCCCCCGGTCGAGTTCATCGAGGTGGCGACCGGCCGGAGCGCGAGCGGCCTGTTCCCGGTCCTGTCCTGAGTCCGGTTCCCGGTGAACGGGGCCGGGCGGCCGCGGTCACGTCGTGCCGTCGCGCTACCGCGCGGTCCACTCCATGCGTCTCGCGGGCTGACAACGGTCGAGCCGCCTGGCGGGGCCGGGTCAGCGGTTGACCTGGGTCTGGTCGAAACCGGCCAGTTTGGAGTAGCCCTTGACGATCGCCGCGAGTTCGGCGTGCGACGCGACGTCCGCGAGGTCGGTGAAACCATTGGGGGCGCGTTCTTCTACGAGATCGATGACCCGTTCCGGGCCGCCGCCGCGGTTACTGTGGACGAGGTCTCCCATCGCCGGCCGGCGCGCGGCGTCATACGCGTCGAGCGCCGCGGCGACATCCGTTGTCCCGGCCAGAAACGACGCTACGCCGCGCGCGTCGAGAATGGCCTGACTCCCGCCGTTGGATCCCATCGGGTACATGGGATGGGCGGCGTCTCCCAGTAAGGTGACCCGGCCGAACGACCAGCGCGGGATGGGATCGCGGTCGCACATCGGATATTCGTAAAACTCTTCCGTGCCGCGGACGAGCTCGACCGGATCAACTTCGGAAAGGCGAAACGTCCCCTCGATATGGGGCAACAGCTCGTCCAGCCGGCCGGGGCGGTTCCAGTCCTCGCGCCGGGGCGGCGGCATGGAGCCATCGCCGAGCTTGACGACGACCGCCCAGTTCAGCAGATTCGTGCCCGGCTTGTCCGTCTCAATTGCGATGGGGTAAAGCACCAGCTTGGCTCGATTGCCACCGGAGATAATCATGGAGCGGC
>CALAED010000043.1 GCA_937891035.1 uncultured Thermomonosporaceae bacterium
ACCCCGATGGGCTGGACCGAGCGCGACTGGTATCTCGGCGAGCATCGGGCGGCGCTGTTCGACCGGTCCGGCAACATCGGCCCCACGGTGTGGTGCGACGGCCGCATCGTGGGCGGCTGGGCCCAGCGCAAGGACGGTGAGATCGCCGTCCGGCTGCTCGAGGACATCGGCGACCGGGCCAAAGAGGTGACAGCGGCGGCCGAAGGCCTCGCCGACCGGCTCGGGCCGGCCCGTTTCGTGCCCAAGTTCCGTACGCCGCTGGAGCGCGAACTCACCGAGTGAGCGAGCCACTCGATTCACTTCCCGTAGTCACCAGGATTGGGCAAACCGCTCGCGACCGAACTCCGGCACGCTGAGGGGGGTGAACGTTGGTGCACACCGGCCCTAGGTGGCCATATCGACGAAGCGCGAGTAGTGGCCTTGGAAGGCCACTGTGATCGTCGCGGTCGGGCCGTTACGGTGCTTGGCCACGATCAGGTCGGCCTCGCCGGCGCGCGGCGACTCCTTTTCATAGGCGTCTTCACGGTGCAGAAGTATGACAACGTCGGCATCTTGCTCGATGCTGCCACTTTCCCGCAGATCGGACACCATGGGTTTTTTGTCGGTGCGCTGCTCGGGGCCTCGGTTGAGCTGGGAGAGCGCCACGACCGGGACGCCGAGCTCTTTGGCGAGCAGCTTGAGCGAGCGGGAGAACTCCGAGACCTCGACCTGGCGGCTTTCCACCCGTTTGCCCGAGGTCATCAGCTGCAGATAGTCGATGACTACCAGGCGCAGGTCGTGCTGCTGTTTGAGCCGCCGGCACTTGGCCCTGATCTCCATCATGGACATGTTCGGCGAGTCGTCGATGAACAGCGGCGCCTCGGAGACCTCGCTCATCCGGCGGGCCAGCCGGGTCCAGTCGTCGTCGTCGCGCCTCTGCCGACAGCAGCCGCATCGTGATCTCGTTGCGGCTCATCTCCAAGCTGAAGAACGCCGCCGCCAGCCCATGCTTGACCGCCGCCGCCCGGGCGAGATCCAGGGCGAGGGTCGAGTTGTGCGTCGGTATGCCCGAGCGGCCGGCGAGGTAGAGGTGGTCGCCGGCGTCGACCTGGACGCAGCGGACGGGCACGCTGCCGGCCGGGCGGACATCGACGATGAAGCGCACTCGGCTGTCGGGGCCCTCGATCGCGTGGGTCGGCTCGCCGCCCGCCGCCCGGCGTACGGTCGCGCAAATCTCGCGGGTGGTGCGAACGGCCCGGGATGGGATCCGGGCGGCGGCTCGCGATGGCGTCCAGGACGACGTACGCCACTGGTGGTCGGCGTCGGCGACGATCACCTCACCGTCGGAGAACTCGACCTCGTAACAGGGGCGTCCGTACATCACCTCGGTGGCCGCGACGACCCGGATGGGCTTGCCGTCGGCGCCGACGAGGTCGTCGCCCACGCGAACCTGGCCCATGGTGGTCCACCCGATCGGCGTGGGGAGCACGGTGTCGAGGGCCAGTGCCTTGCCCACCGCCGGCCGCGCCGCGATGATGATCATCTGCCCGGAGTGCAGGCCATTGGTGAGGGCGTCGAGGTCCTGGAAACCGGTGGGGACGCCGACCATCTGGCCGCCACGGCTGCCGATGGCCTCGATCTCGTCGAGCGTGCCCGGCATGATCTCGCTGAGCGGCAGATAGTCCTCGCCGGCGCGCTTTTCGGCGATTGACAGCACCTCGGCCTCGGCCCAGTCCAAGATCGCGTCGGCATCGGCCCCGTCGGCGGCGTAGCCGCGCTGGGTGATGCGGGTGCCCACCTCGACCAGCTTCCGCAACACGGACCGCTCGTGCACGATCTTGGCGTAGTAGCCGGCGTTGGCCGCCGTCGGCACCGAGGAGATCAGTGTGTGCAGATAGGGCGCGCCGCCGACGCGGGCGATCTCACCGCGCTTGGTGAGCTCGGCCGAGATGGTGACGGCGTCGGACGGCTCGCCGCGACCGTACAGATCAAGGATCGTCTCGTAGATGATCTGATGGGCGGGTCGGTAGAAGTCCGGGGCCCGCAGCGTCTCGATAACCTCGGCGATGGCGTCCTGGGACAGCAACATGCCGCCGAGGACGCACTGCTCGGCGGCCATGTCGTGCGGCGGGGTGCGCTCGAACTCCGGCTCGTGGGATGGCAGCTCGGCGATGCTCACGCCAGCCCACCCCCTGTCGTCGCAGAGCTCCCGCGAGGATGCGTTCACCTCATATGTACGCCATGGATCTGACAGTTTCGTCTCGTCGCGGCACGGGCGCAAAGCGAGTTGTGGACAGTCTGTGGACGGGGCTGTGCAACACGCCGGGAGGCATGTGCACAAGCTGGGGACACCCTGGGGACAAGGTCGTCCCTTACGTCTTCAAACCGCTATTGAGCTGCCGAAACTTCGTCCACGGCTGTGGGAAGAAGAAAGTCGCCGAGCTCCTAGAGGTGTAAGGTACGTAACACCAATAGGCACCTTACTTGTTGATATCGTGTTGATTCGTGAGGCTGCTGAGCCGCGACCCGCACGATCGCGAGATACTGCGACTCGCCGTGCCCGCGTTCGGCGCCCTGGTCGCCGAGCCACTGTTCCTGCTGTCCGACTCGGCGATCGTCGGGCACCTGGGCACCGCTCCGCTCGGCGGCCTCGGCGTCGCCGGCCAGGCCCTCAGCCTGCTGGTCAACCTCTGCGTCTTCCTCGCTTACGGGACCACGGCCGCGGTCGCCCGCCAAGTCGGCGCCGGCAACATCGCGCGGGCGATCCAGCAGGGCATCGACGGCATCTGGCTCGCCATCGCCATCGGCGCGGCCGTTCTCATCGTCGGATGGCCGCTCGCACCGTGGGTCGTCGACGCGTTCGGCGCCTCGGCGGCCGTCGCCCCGCAGGCCGAGACGTACCTGCGGATCAGCCTGTTCGGCATTCCGGGGATGCTCGTCGTGCTGGCCGGCACCGGCGTGCTTCGCGGACTGCAGGACACCAGGACGCCGCTGCGAGTCTCCATTGGCGCGTTCACCGTCAACCTCGCCCTCAACGCGCTGTTCGTGCTCGGCTTCGGCTGGGGCATCGCCGGCTCGGCCTGGGGGACGGTGCTGGCCCAAAGCGGCGGGGGCGCGGTCTATATCGCCGTTGTGCTCCGCGGCGCGCGGCGGCAAAACGCGCGGGTACGTCCGGACGCCGCCGGCCTGCGCGCGGCGGCGACCGCGGGCGTCAACCTGGTGCTGCGGACGATCTCGCTGCGTGTCGTCCTCACCGTGGGAACGGCCGTCGCGACCAGGATGGGCGACGCCGAGATCGCCGCGTACCAGGTCGGGTTCCAAGTGTGGACGCTGCTCGCGTTCGCCCTCGATGCGATCGCGATCGCCGGCCAGGCGATCACCGGCCGGTATCTCGGGGCCGGCGACGTGGCCGGGGCGCGCGGCGCGACCCGCCGCATGGTGCAGTGGGGCGTGGCGAGCGGAGTCGTGTTCGGCGTAGTCGTGCTGGTCGTCCGCCCCTGGCTGCCTGCGCTGTTCACCGACGACCCGGCCGTGCGCGCGCTGCTCGTGTCGACGTTGGTCGTGGTGGCGCTGTTGCAGCCGATGGCCGGGGTCGTCTTCGTGCTGGACGGGGTGCTCATCGGGGCGGGGGACGTGCGCTATCTGGCGGCCGCCGGAGTGGTGACGGTGGCGGCGTTCCTGCCCCCGGCCTGGCTCGTATCCGCACGGGGCGGCGGTCTGGTCGCGCTGTGGCTGGCCATCGGGGTGTGGATGACGGCACGGCTGCTCACGCTGGGGCTACGGGCGCGGGGCAACGCCTGGCTCGTCACCGGCGCCGTCCGCTGACGGCATCCGCCGACGGCATCCACACGAACCCGTCACGCGCACAACCCCGTTCCGATAGGCTTCGAACATGTGTTCCCAACAGGGCGATCGGCTGGCCCGGCTGACCCAGGCGCTCGACGACCTCGCGGCCGAGCGACTCGCCGGCCTGCCCACCGAGCGGCTGGTCGAGCAGGTGGCCGGCATCTGGTCCTTGGTTGAGGGCCTCGACCCGCCTCGACCCTGAGATCGCCCGCAGCCGCACGCGATATGGCCGCGGCGAGTAGGGCGTGCGCCAAAGTCGACGGGCCGATGCGCATCGCCGGCCTCCCCGGCCGCGCACCAGGCTGACGGGAAGGACCAGCGCGGCCGGCCGGCCGAGCGGAGTGCCGCGCCGCGTACCCAGCCGGTCCTATGAGCCGCCCTGGACCGAGACGCTACCGCCCAGCCAGAGCATGAACGTGACCACGACCCCGGTGTAACCGAGCACGAGCCCGATGATCGCCATAGTGCGCCCCGCCTGTCCGGTGCGTCGCAGCCGGCGCAACGCCAAGTGCCCCAAGATCACCGCGCAGATGCTGCCCAACCCCAGGGCCCAGATGATGCCGCAGGCCAGCGACCCGAACGCGAGCAGGCTGACCCGGGGTGGCGCGGAGCGCTCATCGGTCATGGTCACTCCTCTGGCTTTCCGACCCCCCGGTTCACATCCCCCACCAGCGCGGGCTCACACGGTCGCGTGGCCACCGAGCCTGATCAGTAGTCGGCTCCCGGGTGCCGGCGCGGACCCGCGAGCCGAGCGGCCACCGCCCGCCGCAACTTGGGCAACCGCGCGTACAGCACGTCACCCGGACAATCGGTGCGATTGAAGTCTCGATGCCCGACGATCGCGCGGTACGGATTCAGCCCGTACGCCGCGCAGAGGATCGAGCAGGTTTGCACCAGCGCGGACCATTGTCTCGGGGGGACGCGGGCGACGGTGTAGGTGCCCTCGTTCTCGATGCCGATCGTATGGCTGTTGTGATGCCGCGTCTGGGCGCCGAGCACGTGCCGCCCGGTGAGGATGGCCGACAGACTGTGCTGGCGGCCTTCCATCACATGTCCCCCTCTGCTGATCGTGAGCTGCTGACCGATGTCGTTCCAACCCCGGCCGTTCATGTGGAAGTGCTGGATCTGCCGCGACAGCGCGTACGCGTGCGACAGCGACATGAGCTTGGTATTCGGCGTCTCCGTGTGGTGGATCACGATGTGATCCGGAGCGCGATCGAGCACCTCGATACGCCACCTTGGGTGACGTGCCCGCCACTGCCTTCGCGTCCGCACCAGCCGTTTGATGGATCGGCGCAGCTGATCCACGTCGGCCACGTCGGCCGCAGCGGCCGGGTCGGCCTCCAGAAACGTCGGCACGGCGCCGGTCTCGACGGCGGCAAGCAGCCCTCCCCCGAGTGTTCCGCCCAGCAATGCGCGACGGCTCAGCCAGGCATCCATGAACCATCCCCTCTCGCCACAACTGATTACGGACGGTAGCGAGAGAGGTGACGATGACCAAGGACTTAAGGATCATCCGCGCGTCAACCTCGGCGACGCGCGCCGAGGCCGGCGATTGGGGCTGCAGGGGGCGCCGAGACCCCAGTGAGTGAAGTGTTTCACGTGGAACCGAGCAAAGACGCGGGAAGGCCGGACCCGTGCGGTGGGGCCGGCCTTCTTTTCGCGTACGTCGGCGCCCCGCCATGGGGGGCGGCCGCCCGGGTCAAGCCGCGACGACCTCGAGCGAGATGGCGGCGTGCACCTCGGGGTGCAGGCGGACCGAGACCTGGTGCGACCCGAGGGTCTTGATCGGGTTGGACATCTCGATGCGACGCCGGTCGAGGTCGGGGCCGCCGGCCCGCTTGACCGCGCTGGCGATGTCGCCGGCGGTCACTGAGCCGAAGAGCCGGCCACTGCTGCCGGCCCGGGTGGCCAGGGTGACCTTGAGTGAGCGGAGCCGCTCGGCCACCTCGCGGGCGTGGTCCAGGCTGGCGATCTCGCGGGCGGACCGGGCCTTCTTGATCAACTCGATCTGCCGCTCGGCCCCCCGGGTCCACTTCAAGGCGAAGCCGCGCGGCAGCAGGTAGTTGCGCCCGTAGCCGTCCTTGACCTCGATTACGTCGCCCGGCTCACCGAGGCCGGCGACCTCCTGGGTAAGGATGAGTTTCATCGGCTACCTCGCAGTACTCGTGTAGGGCAGCAGCGCCATCTCACGGGCGTTCTTGATGGCGGTGGCGACATCGCGCTGGTGCTGCGTGCAGTTGCCCGTCACTCGGCGCGCGCGGATCTTGCCACGGTCGGAGATGAACTTGCGCAGCAGCGCGGTGTCCTTGTAGTCGACGTAGGAGATCTTCTCCTGACAGAACAGGCAAACCTTCTTCTTCGGCTTGCGTACAGGTGGCTTCGCCATCATGGTGCTCCTCGATGCAGAGCCCCGCCTGAGCGGGGATGGTCGGTGTGCGTTTGTCTATGCCGGTGGTCGGCTAGAACGGAGGGTCGTCGGAGTAACCGGCGCCACCGCCGCCACCAGCGCTCGGGCCGCCGGTGGCCCACGGGTCGTCGGCCTGGCCGCCGCTCGCCTGGCCGCCGCCGTAACCGCCGCCGCCGAAGCCGCCGCCCTGGCCGCCGCCCTCCTGGCCGCCGCCGTAACCGCCGCCCTGTCGCTGGGCCGTAGCCGCCGCCCTGACCGCCGCCCGACGGGCCGCCGCCGTAGCCGCCGCCCTGTCGCTGGGTCTTGACCACCTTGGCGGTGGCGTTGCGCAGCGAGGGCCCGACCTCGTCGGCCTCGATCTCGTAGACGGTGCGCTTCTCACCCTCGCGGGTCTCATACGACCGCTGCTTGAGCCGCCCTTGGACGATCACCCGCATGCCGCGCTGCAGGCTCTCGGCGACGTTCTCGGCCGCCTGCCGCCAGACGTTGCAGGTGAGGAAGAGGCTCTCGCCGTCTTTCCACTCGTTGGTCTGCCGGTCCATGTATCGCGGAGTGGACGCCACGCGGAAGCTCGCGACGGCCTGCCCGCTGGGCGTGAAACGAAGATTCGGGTCCTCGACGAGGTTCCCGACGATGGTGATCTGGGTGTCGCCTGCTGCCATGGGGCTTGCTCCGGCTGATCTTCGGCCCTGAGACGCGGCTCAGTGGGCCTCGGGACGGATGACCTTCGTACGCAGGATCGACTCGTTCAGGTTGAGCTGCCGGTCAAGCTCCTTGACCGTGGCAGGCTG
>CALAED010000044.1 GCA_937891035.1 uncultured Thermomonosporaceae bacterium
CAGCCGGACCAGCGCCCCGCCGCCGTACCCCACCTCGAGTACCCGGTCGCCGGGTCGCGCGCCGATCAGCCCGGCCACCTCGCGCTGCTTGTTGGTCCACACCATGAACCGTCCGGCGAGCCTGCCGCGCAGCCCGCGCGGGCGGGCGAACGGTGAGGTGACCGGCCGGTCGGTCACCCAGGAACGTACCTGTTCTGTCTCCATGGACCGATCGATGCCCCGCCGGCCCCCGCGTCTCACCTACGAGTTCACTTGGGGGCGCATCGATGGCGTCAGATGTCAGACCGCCGAGCCGACGGTGCTCGACTCCCGCGGCCCGTCGGCGCGGACGTCGCTGCCGTGCCGGGGCAGCAGCAGGGCGGGCACGATGACGATGACGCTCAGCGCGAAGCTCACCCAGAAGGTGCTCCCGAACGCGTGCGCCAGGTCGGGGGCGAACCGCTCGCGTACCGCGTCGGGGATGGCGCCGATCGGGCCGCCGGTGGCCTCGCCGGGCGCGGCCGGCAGCCGGTCGGCGATCTCGCGGGACAAGATGACCGCCAGCAGTGCGCTGCCGAAGGAGCCGCCGAGTTGCATGATCATGTTCAGCGAGCTGCTCGCGCGCGGCACGGCGGCCTTGGTCAGCGTTGTGAAGGCGGCCGACATAATCGGCATCATGGTCGCGCCGAGCCCCATGCCGCGCACGAACAGCGAGCCGCCCAGCAGCCAGTACGAGCTGTCCACCGTGACCTGGGTGTAGGCGATGGTGCCGAGCAAGAGCAGGATGATGCCGAACGGCACGACCCGGCCGGCGCCCAGCCGGTCGGTGAGCAGGCCGGCGAGGGGCATCGTCGCCGCCGCGCCCAGGCCCTGTGGGGCCAGCAGCAGGCCGGCCGCGAGCGCGCCCTCGCCGCGGACGACCTGGAAGTACAGCGGCAACAGCAGCAGCGAGCCGATCAGGGCGATGCCGACGAGGAAGATGCCGATAGCGGCGACGGAGAAGGTGCGGTCGGCGAACAGCCGCACGTCGATGAGCGCCCTTTCTCGCCTCTTCAGGCTGTGCGCCGCGAACAACCCGATGAGCATGATGCCGCCGACGATCCAGGCGAGGGTGGTGGGGTCGCCGAATCCGCCGGTGCCGGTCGCCGTGGACAGGCCGTAGATCACGAGCACGAAGCCGGGCGGCAGCAGGAGCAGCCCGCGTAGGTCGAGGGCGGCCGACCCTGCGCCGGCGCGGCCGCCGGGGATCCGCCAGGCGGCCAGTGCCAGGGCCAACGCGCCGACCGGCACGTTGACGTAGAAGATCCAGCGCCAGTCGACGTCTTCGACGAGCCAGCCGCCGAGCACGGGCCCGAGCACCGGCCCCATCAGCATCGGGACGCCGGTGATGCTCATAACCCGGCCCATCCGCTGTGGGCCGGCGGCCATGGTCAGGATGGACATGCCGGTCGGCATCAGCATTCCGCCGCCGAGACCCTGGAGGACGCGGAAGGCGATCAGGCTGCCGATCGACCAGGAGGCGCCGGACAGCGCCGACCCCGCGACGAACAACACGATCGACAGCATCCAGATCCGCTTGGCGCCGAACCGGTCGATCGCCCATCCGGTGAGCGGAATGACGGTGCCGAGGGCCAGCATGTAGCCGGTGACGACCCACTGGATCGTGGAAAGCTCGGTGGTGAAGTCCCTGGCCAGGGTGTCGAGTGCGACGTTGACGATCGTCATGTCCAAGATCGCCATGATCGAACCGGAGATGACGACCAGGCCGAGCACGATGATCTGGCGGTCGAGCCGGGTGGGCGCGGGCACCGGCGTATCCGTGGCGCGGCTGTCGGTCATAACGGAAATCGCCTACCTCGAGACGGGCAGTGCCCCGTCGTGATCAGGCACCCCGAAGCTTGCGCTTCTATGAGCTTGAAGTTCAACGTCATTGCAGTAGATCACCATGCGCGCTGATGGGCCACACCCCGGGATCGAGCCCGGAGACCCGCCCCGGCCGGTCAGCCCCGGCGCATGAGGCGGCCGACCGAGGCCATCAGCTCGCTGGTCATCTCATCGGCGCGGCCCTCCTGCGTGGCCTCGGTCACACAGTGCCGGACGTGCCCGTCGAGCAGGCCGAGCGCGACCTTGTCGAGCGCCGCCTGGATCGCGCTGATCTGCGTGAGCACGTCGATGCAGTAACGATCCTCCTCCACCATGCGCCCGATGCCGCGGACCTGGCCCTCGACGCGGCGCAGCCGGGTCAGCAACTGATCCTTCGTCGCGGTGTAGCCGCGCGTGGGGGAAGCATCGGTGGTCATGTCGTACGCCTCTCACGGTCGGCAGGCGGGCTCATCGGCGGGGCATCCGCTTCCAGGGTAGCCACCCCCAGGGGGTATGACGTCACGCGGCCGGCGACCCTGCGGCCGTCTCGGCTGGGACGTTCCACGACGCGATGACCGGCCGGTCGTGCTCGGTGCCGAGCGTCGAGATGGTGCCGGTGCCCAGCTTGAAAAGCCGGCCGGCCGCGGGTGCGAGGCCGAGCCAGCGCGCGGTCAGCACCCGCAGCAGGTGCCCATGCGCGACGAGGACGACGGCGCCGCCGCCGAGCAGCGGCCGGACGCGGCCGAGCACCGCGTCGGCGCGCGCGCCGACCTGCTCGACCGTCTCGCCGGGATGAGCCGCGTCGCCGGGCACGACGCCGTCGGTCCACAAGAACCAGCCGGGCCGCTCGCCCCGGATCTCCGCGCTCGTCCGGCCCTCGTAGCCGCCGTAGTCCCACTCCCAAAGATCGGGGTCGACCATGGGCGGCGCGCCGGCGAGGCCGGCCAGCTCGGCGGTCCGGCGCGCCCGCCCCGCCGGGCTGGTCACGACCCGTACCGGCTCGAGCCCGGCCACCGCGGGCCCGAGCGCGCGCGCCTGCTCCTCGCCGCGTGTCGTCAGCGGAACGTCAGTACGCCCGGTGTGCCGGCCCGTCCGGCTCCACTCGGTCTCGCCGTGCCGCAAAATGATCAATTCCCCCATGGGCACCAACCCTACGGCCGGAGCCGCGGAGCCGCCGGCAACCGGGTCGGCGGCCGTCAGCCGAGCAGGGACGCGACGTCGACCGCAGGCAGCCCGTGCGCCGCGGCCACAGGCGCGTTCGTCAGGTGCCCGGCGTGGACGTTCAGGCCCTGGGCCAGCGCCGGGTCTTCGCGCAGCGCGCGCCGCCAGCCCTTGTCCGCGATGGCCACGGCGTACGGCAGCGTCACGTTGGTCAGCGCGTTCGTCGAGGTGCTCGGCACCGAGCCCGGCATGTTGGCCACGCAGTAGAACACAGACCCGTGCACCGGGTAGGTGGGCGCGGCGTGCGTGGTCGGGCGGGAGTCGGCGAAGCAGCCGCCTTGGTCGATGGCGATGTCGACGAGCACGGAACCGGTCTTCATCCCGCCGACGAGCTCGCTCGAGACGAGCGTCGGGGCCTTGGCACCGGGGATCAGCACCGCCCCGATCACCAGATCGGCCTCGATGACCGCGCGCTCGACGGTGTAGGCGTTGGAGACCAGGGTGCGCAACCGGCCCTGATAGATCGCGTCGAGCTCACGGAGCCGGTCGACGTTGACGTCGAGCACCGTGACGTCGGCGCCCATGCCGGCCGCGACCTGCGCGGCGTTGGCGCCGGAGAC
>CALAED010000045.1 GCA_937891035.1 uncultured Thermomonosporaceae bacterium
ACCGCCAGCTCAGCGAGGCCCGCCTGACCGGGATGCCAGCCGGAGACGACGATCGCGACGTACCGGCCGCTGCCGCCGTCGGCGCCGAGCGGCGTGTAGGTCTTACCGTCGTCGGACACCTCGATTCGCACTTCCGGCCGGTCCCCGCTCGTCCAGGAGGGCCGGGGCGGGCCGATCCGGCGCACCGCGCCGAGATCGACGACCATGCGCCCGGTCGGCGCGCCCGGCGCCCAGCTGGTGGCCGGGTTGCCGTCGACTGCGCGGGCCGGGTCGGTCATGCCCGCGGGCAGCGGCGAGGTCGGGAAGGTGGTACGGCCCCTGGCCAGGTCGCTGGTCGGGGTGCGCAGCCCCTGGGCGAAGTCCGCGCGGACCGTCTCCCCGCCCGATACGCGAACCGTCCGCACCTCGCCGGTGTCCAGCGAGCGGAGCAGCACGACCGCGGCGCCCGACCCGGGGGCGTTGGTCACCGAGACGGTGCGTGAATCGGTCACCGTCAGGGTCAGCCCGGCGGGCGGCGGCGCGCCGTTCACGCCGGTGGCGGCGAACCGGGCCGGCGCGACCCTTGCGTCGGCGGCGGCGATCGGCGACACGGCATAGCGCGTGGCCCCGCCGGATGCGACGTGCTGGGTCCCCTCGTACAGGGTGATCGACGCGCCGGTCCGCGGCACCGTCACCTCGGCGTCGGCGATGTCGGCGGCGGTGAGGTTGAACAGGCTGAGGTGGCCGCCGGCCAGGCTCGCGACGAGGCCCGCCCGGCTGACGGCGGGCGCCGCCGCCGCGCCCCGCTCCGAGGTGCGTGCGGGCGACTCGGCCGGGTGCCCCTCGATGACCATGCCGGCGCTCCCTGTCGCCGGCCCGTCCGACAACGTGACCCCGCGCGGCCAGACCGCGATCGGGTTTTGCCCCCCGCGGACCACGAACCCGGCCCGGCCGTCGACATTGAGCCAGTTCCCCGGCACCTGTCTGGGCGTCGCCGGGTCGGTTTGGGCCAGGGTCGCCGAGCCGCCCGCCCAGCTGAACGTGCGGTCGCCGTCAAGTCCTGGCACGCCGGGCATCGTGAGGTTGTACAGCCGCAGCGCGCCCTCCCCGGCGGCCAGCCCCGAGCTGGCGTAGACGACCGACCCGTCGGGCAGCGTGGTGAAGCCGGCCACGCCCGTGTCGGTCCTGATCGCGGTGGCCGAGCCGGCGAACCCGTCGCGCAGCGCCGTGTAGGCGTGCGCGTTGCGTGCCTGGACGATGGTCTTCGTGCTGGGCAGGAAGGCCGGGCTGGCCCCCGTCGCGTCGAACAGCCAGTCGTCGTGCTGTGGGTGATAGGCGAACTTGACGTAGCCGCTCTTGGTACTGGAGGCGGACAGGGCGGTCGGCGACTGGTGCACGAGCAGTCCGGGGACCGCCCCGTAGTCGACCGCCGTGGAGAATCGTTCGAAGTACTCCTGGGACGAGACCGGCGGCACCACGCCGCCGAGCCGGTCGCTCCAGCGGTGCAGCAGGTAGGCCATCGCCAGCTCGGCCCGCGCCTCCGGTTCGTACTTGGGCTCGCCGCTGAACTTCGTCAGCCGGCCCGTTGGCGGGTACTGCACGTACGGGATGAGATGCGCGGCAAGCATGGCCTCGGCGCGGGCGGCGTAGCGGTCGCGCATGACGGTCGCGCGCTGGGTGACCGGCAGCAGCTCGCGCCCGTAGAGGTGGTGCCGGTCGGCGACCATGAAGTCCTGGGGCACCCCGGCGTCGGTGCCGGTATGCCCCATCACCGTCCACAGCTGGTCGGCGCTCGCGATGTCGCGCAGCTCCTGCGGCAGCGGCCGGCCCGCCATGAGGAACTGGGCCGCGTTGCGCCCGGGATAGGCGCCGATCTGCTGCTCATAGATCGGGCTGTAGGCGCCGTGGTTCTCGACGAGGAACGTGTCCCACACGTTGTGCGCCTGGTTCCATTCGGCGATGCTCCGGCCGTTGACCTTGGCCGGGTTGGCGCGGTCGGCCGGCGGCAGCCCGGCCATGTTCTCGATCCAGCGGGTGTGCCACTCCCGCCAGCCGCCGGCGTTCGGGTGGTCGGGCAGCCAGGCCAGCGCCGTGGCCAGCGGCATGCTGCGAGCGCCCATCTCCTCGATCTTGGAGTCGCCCTGGTAGCCGCCGTTCAGGCCGTTGGTGGACGGGCTCACCGCCCCGGCGGTGACGATGTCGTCGGCGGCGGCCCGGATGATGGTGTCGACGTTGTCCCTCGTGGTTTGGTCCAGCTCCGACCACATCAGCTTGGCCGCCGCCACGAAGTAGGTCTCCATGGTGGAGTCCCAATAGACCTTCCTGCCCCAGGTGCCGCCGACGGGATCGACCCACCGGTTCTTCGCCGCGGCGTAGCCGATCGTGCGGAGCGTGTGGTCGCGCAGGGTCGCCGCGCTGACCCCGGCGACGTCCGGATCGTACGTGCCGAACTTCAGCAGCACGGCGTTGCCGAGCACCGCCACGTGGTAGAAGTCCGTGATCCGGTAGGTACCGGCCGCCGGGTCCCAGGTGCTCTCGACGAACGGCGTGTTCAGGAGCAGCGCCCGGTAGTAAATGTCGGCGATCGCATGCTGGTCGGCGGCCACGTCGGCGGCCGCGCCCGGCGCGGCGGGCGCGGCCTGGGCCTGGTCGATCGCGGCGGTGAACGCCGAAAGGGTCAGCGCGGCGGCGGACGCCATCGCCAGCGTGGCGCGCCTTCGGGAGGTATGGCTCATGAGCTTTCCTTCTGTGGGAGTGAACGCTGTGGGGGTCGTACCGGTAATGAGTTGTGCCGGTAATGAGTCGTGACGGCGATGAGTCGTGACGGCGATGAGTCGTGACGTGGATGGGGTGTCGGGGACTCGGGCGTTCGTCAGCGGCCGACGGGCGGTACCGGCGGCGTCGGCGGCGTCGGCGGCAGGGGCGCGCCCGGCACCCCGGCCGCGACGGCCGTCAGGTGCCAGCGGCCGAGGTTGGCGCTGATCAGGGTGGTGTCGCGGAAGGCGATGTTGGTGGGATGGCACAGCAGGTGGGCGGTCGGGTCGGCGGCCACGATCTCCGGCTCCCGGCCGGCGGCGACCCGCATGATCTGGCTCGGTTCGTAGCACCCGACGTAGACGGCGCCGTCGGCGGCGACGGCCAGCCCGTCGGGCAGCACGCCGGGCAGCACCGCGAGATCGGAACGCGTGCCAGGGCTGCCGTCGGCCCGCACCTCGATGGCGCTGATCGCGTGCCGCCACGTCTCGGCGACGTAGAGGGTGCGGCACTCGGCGTCGAAGGCCAGCCCGTTGGCGAACTCGAACGGGCCCGGATGCCACAGCTCGCCGTCGCCGTCCGGCCCGAACCGGAAGATCCCGGGCCCGGCCGTCCCCGCCGTGCCGCTGTCGCTGACATACAGCCGGCCGGCCGCGTCGAAGGCGGGAAAGTTCGGGGTGGTGAAGCGGTGCCCTGCCGCCCCGCCGGCGAAGCGGTCGAGCGCCCCCGTCCGGCTGTCGAGCCGGAACACCGCGGCGTGCGCCAGGTCGCAGACGAACAGATTGTCCGCGGCGTCGAAGGCGAGCCCGAGGCAAAAGCCGCCGGTGCTCACCACGACCTCGCGCGTCGTGCCGTCCGGCGCGATGCGATAGATCTGGCCGAGCTCGCCGCCGCACCACACGCTGCCGTCGCGGTGCACGGCCACCCCCTCGGGGTGCGCCAGCCGCGGCTCGGTCGTCATCCCATCGCAGAACACGCGCAGCACGTCGCTTCCTCCCCTCTTTTCGCGGTCCGCCCGCTACCTGCCGTGGAACACCGGTGGCCGCTTTTCGACGAACGCCGCGACGCCCTCCTTGCCGTCGGCCCCGCCGAACAGGCGGGACAGCACCTGCTGTTCGAGGGTGAGCGCCTGCTCGAGCGGCAGGTGCCCGCCGTCGGCGATGAGCCGCTTGCCCTCCCGTACGGCGAGCGGGGCGTTCCCGGCGATCGTCGCGGCCAGCTCCATGGCCTCCGGCAGCAGCCGGCCGGGCTCGCATATCGCGGTGAGGAGCCCGCGCCGGTGCAGTTCGGCGGCCGGGACGATCCGGCCGGTCAGCACCAACTCCTTGGCGAAGCCCGCTCCGGCGGCGCGCGCCAGCCGCTGGGTGCCGCCGCCGCCCGGAAGCAGGCCCAGCTTGATCTCGGGCAGCCCGAACTTGGCCCGCTCGGACGCGACGACGAGATCGCAGCACAAGACGACCTCGAAGCCGCCGCCGAGCGCGTATCCGTTGACCGCCGCGATCGTCGGCTGCGGCAGCGCGGCGAGCGCGTCGTAGGTGGCCCGGCCGAGGCGCTGATAGTCGTCGAAGGCCGCCTGGTCGGCGCCGTGGTATTCGGTGATGTCCGCGCCGGCGATGAAGCCGCGCCCGGTGCCGGTGAGCACGAGCGCCCGCACCTCGCGGTCGTCGCGCAGCGCGATGAGGTAGTCGTGCAGACGTTCCAGGATGCCGCGGGACAGCGCGCCGAGCGCGTCCTCGCGGTCCACTCGCAGCACCGCCACGCCCGCCTCGCGGCGCTCCGCCAGATGGGGGTGCAGCCGCCGCTCCGTGTCGGCCGTCATGGCGTGATCTCCTCGGGTCTGGACCGCCCGTCCGGCCGGGCCCCGCGGCGGTGCCGGTCGAATACGGCGGTCAGCTCGGCGGACAGCTGTGCGGCCGGCCTGCCCGCCCGCAGCCCGGCGGCGAGCCGGGTGCCGGCCTCCTCTTGGAAGCGCGGCCACCAGGGCGCGCGCGGCCGGACGCTGACGCGCTCGATGGTCGCCTTGGTCCCGGAGAAAAAGCCGCCGACGAGCCGGTCGGCCGACGGGTCCGCCCAGACCGTGGCGCTGGCCGGCTGGCCTTGGTGCGGGCAGACGACATGGCGCTGCGCGGCCGGGCCGGCGACCCAGGCGGCGAACTCGGCCGCCGCCACAGGCCGCCGACTCGCCGCGGTGACCGCGAGCCCGGCTCCGCCCATCACCGAGCCCGCGGGGTAGCGGCCGGCTGCCGGGATGTCCCGGAACCGCAGCCGGCGGCCCGTCGCCCCCGGCCGTTGATAAAGGCTGTAACCGAAGACCAACGGCACGTACGCGGGCGCCGGCGCTTGCGAGCCGTCGTGGCCGGCCATCAGGTCGAGCAGCCCGGGCGGGTTGAGGTCGAAGGACCGTGGGTCGGCCAGCGCGGCGACCTCGGTCAGCAGCTCGACGCCGGAGTCGGTGAACGGCCGCCGCGCCGTGTCGTCGGCCGCCGCCGATTCATGTGGTACGTCCGGGTCGCCGCCCGCCGACATCGTCAGCAGCGCGCAGAAGGCGTCGCTCGGATACAGCGGGAGCGCCATCGCGCCCGGGTGGTCGCGGGCGAGTTCGAGCACCTCGGGCCACGTGCGGGGCGCGACGGCGCCGAGCTCGGCCAGGCGATCGTCGTCGGCCACCGCGACCTGGCAGGCGGCGTCCACCGCAACCGCCCACTGCCGGCCGTCATAGCCGTACGCATGGTGGCAGCCGCCGATCGAGTCGGCCGCGATGGCGGCGAGTTCGTCCGGCGCGATCAGCTCGTCCAGCGGGGCGAGACAGCCGGCCGCGGCGGCCTCGCCCATCATCGGATGGTCGACGAAGATCAGGTCGTAGTCCGCCGCGGCGGCGGCGATCGGCTGGTCGTTGAAGGCGGCCAGCGGCCTGGCGTCCCACCGGATCGCCACATCCGGCCGCCACCGCGACCACTCGGCGGCGGCGGCCGCCATCGGCGCCGTGCACCGCGGATGATCCCAGCACAGCCCCCGCAACTCGACCAGAACGCCCGGGGTGTCTGCCCGCGGCGCGCTGATGGCACTACCTTCCTTCTTCATCGGGCACCCCCTGGGAACGCTTCGCGCGCTTGTCCTGCGAGGACTGAAATGAGACGGCGTCCCCGAAGGTGACCGGCGGAGGCCGGACGCCCACGAGAGTGTTGTCCCGCGAGGACTGGTCCATCAGCACGGCGCCGCGCCTCATTGGACCTCTCCGGTGGGGCCCTGGATGGCCAGGCCGCCGTCGACGCGCAGGCAAACCCCGGTGATGAAGGAGGCGTCGGCGGAGGCGAGGTAGGCGACCGCGGCCGCGACCTCCTCCGGCTGCCCGAACCGGCCGAGCGGGTGCATGGAGTTCCAGCTGTCGATCAGCGCCTCCCGGTCGGGGGCGGTGCGGAAGATCCGCTCGTTCATCGGCGTCATGATGGTGCCGGGCGCGACGCAGTTGACCCTGATACCGTCCGCCGCGTACTCCACCGACGCCTGCCGGGTAAGGGAGATGATGGCGCCTTTAGTCGCGGCGTACGCCGCCCAGCCGGGAAAGCCCAGCAGTGCCTGCACGCTCGACATGTTGACGATCGCGCCGCCACCGGCCGCGCGCAGCGGCGGCACGGCGAAGCGCATGCCCAGCCAGACGCTTTTGAGATTGACCGCGAGCACCCGGTCCCAGTCGTCCTCCGTGATGCCGGTGACCGAGCCGGAAACGGCGACGCCGGCGTTGTTCACCATGATGTCGAGGCGGCCGAACCGTTCCACCGCGGCCGCCACGAGCGCCTCGACGTCGGCGGCCACCGACACGTCGGCGGCCAGCGCGCCCGCCCGGCCGCCCGCCGCGACGATGTCATCCGCCACGCCGGTCGCGGCGGCCGCGTCGACGTCGCCGATCATGACGGCGGTCCCGTCCGCGGCCAGCCGTCGAGCCACGGCCCTGCCGATGCCGGCGGCGCCGCCGGTGACGACGGCCACCTTGGACGTGGTCGCCTCGCGGTCGGGCACGGTCACGATCGGGCCTCCAGAGATCGATTCAGGAAATCGTTTCTCTATATAGTCTTGGTATGCCGCCGATGTCAACGCGACCGGCGCGCCGGTCACCCTCAGGAGCGGAAGGAACGCCGATGGCAAGGATCGTCGACGTGGCCCAGCGAGCCGGCGTGGCTCCCTCGGTGGTCTCGCGGCTCCTCAACGGCGACCCGACGCTGCGCGTCCGGCCGGAGACCAGGTCCCGGGTGCTGGCCGCCGCCGAGGAGCTCGACTACGCGCCCAACCACGCGGCCAGGGCACTGCGGCGGTCCAGCGTGGGGGCGCTCGGGATGGCGGTGCACGACCTCCACAACCCGGTCTATGGCGAGATCATCGCGGGCGCCGAAGCCGCGGCCCGCGCGCAGGGCTGCGTGCTCATGCTCGCCGACGTCGACAGCCTCGCCTCCGACGACGACACCTTCCGCCGGGTGGTGAGCGGCGGGGCCATCGACGGCCTGATGCTGCAGCGCGACGGGTACGCCTCCGACCAGGTGGTGGCCAGGGTCGCCGGGGCGAGGGTGCCGGTCGTCATCCTCAACGAGCGGGTCCGCGCGCCGCTGTCGGGCATCGCCGTCGACGAGCGCCGCGCCGCCGCGCTCGCCACCGGCCATTTGATCGCGCTCGGCCACACCGAGATCGCCCACCTCGGTGCCGGCGGCAAGAACTCCCGCGCCCGCGACCGGCAGGCGGGCTGGCGCGACGCGATGACCAAGGCCGGCCTCGACCCGCGGCGCGACCTCGTCCGCGTCGGCGGCGTCCGGCCGGAGAGCGGATACAAAGCGCTGATGGAGCTGCTCGCGGCCGCCCGGCCGCCCACGGCGGTCTTCGCCGCCAGCCTGCTCGCCGCGGTCGGGGCGCTCACCGCGGCGCGCGCCGCCGGGATCCCCGTCCCCGACGACCTTTCGATCGTCGGGTTCCACGACGCGTGGTTCGCCGAGCACGTCCATCCGTCGCTGACGGTCGTCCGGCTGCCGCTGCGCGAGATGGGGCGGCGCGCGGTGCTGCTGCTCGGCGAGCGGGCCGCCGGCGCCCCGCCGCAACAGGGTCCCGTCACCGAGCCCGAGCCCGAGGTCGTGCCGCGCGGCTCCACCGCGCCGCCGCGGAGCCGCGCCCTGCGGCCGTCCTGAACGCCGCCCGCTTGACAGTCGTCCCGTGATCGGTATAGGACTCCTTCATCGTCGTTTAGAGAAACGTTTTACCAATATCGACGCAGGGAGGCCGGGCGATGAAGTGGCTGACGCGGGCGAAACGCCCCTCGGTTCTCGCCGTCGTCTCGGCGGCCGCGGTGGCCGCCGGACTGACCGGCGGCTGTGGGTCAGGTTCGGCGGGGGGTGCCGACGGCTCTGCCGGCGGCGGGGACAAGAAATACAAGATCAGCTTGGTCGTCGGGCTCAACGGCGACGACTTTTACGGCTCGCTCGCCTGCGGCGCCAAGCGGGCGGCCGAGCATCACGGGGCGACGCTCGACGTGCAGGGACCGAGCAAGTGGGACGCCCCCGAACAGATCTCCGTGCTCAACTCGGTGATCGCCGCCCGACCCGACGCGATCCTCATCGCGCCCGTCGACGACTCGGCGCTGCAGGCGCCGCTGGAGCAGGCGAAGGCGCAGGGCATCAAGATCGTGCTGGTCGACACCACGCTGAAGGACCCGGCTGTCGCCGAGTCCCAGGTCACCACCGACGACGAGGCGGCCGGCCGGACGGCCGCCCAGGAGGTCATCAAGGAGACCGGCGGCAAGGGCTCGGTCGTCACCATCAACACCCAGCCCGGTGTGTCCACCGTGGCGGCCCGGGTGCGCGGCTTCGAAAGCGACCTGAAGAAGGACGGAAGCGGCATCGACTACCTCGGCCAGCAATACTCCGGAGACGACGCGGGGAAGGCGGCGTCGACCGTCACCGCGACGCTGGCGGCCCACCCGGACCTGGCCGCGGTCTTCACCACCAACACGCTGACCGGCCAGGGCGCGGCCACCGGCATCAAGAACGCCCGGAAGACCGGCAAGATCAAGCTGATCGGCTTCGACGCCAACCCGAGCGGCGTGCAGGCGCTGCAGGATGGCAGCGCGCAGGCACAAGTCGTCCTCAAGCCGCTCGACATCGGCTACATGGGCTTCGGCCAGGCGATCAACTCGCTGTCCGGCAAGCCGGTCCAGAAGATGATCCGCACCGGCTCGCTGATCGCGACCAAAGACAATCTGAACGCCCCCGACGTGCAGAAGTACCTCTACCGAGAGGCCTGCACGAGCTGAGCCGCGGCGCCGAGCCGCCCGCGGCGACCACGCCGCAACCAGGCCACCAGTCCCCGGGCACCGCCGCATGGACGCGCAGTCGTGCGGCGGTGCCCGCCAACGGGAGAAACGCTGAGAGGGGAAACCGCGCGAATGCCCGGTGCGCTCGATGGAATCAGGGTCCTCGACTTCACCCAGATGATGCTGGGTCCGTACGCCACGCAGATGCTCGGTGACATGGGCGCCGACGTCATCAAGGTGGAACGGCCGGAGACGGGGGAGTGGGAACGCGACCTCGAGATGATGGGCGAACTGCTCGCCGGCGAGTCGGCCGCCTTTTTGGCGATGAACCGCAACAAGCGGTCGGTCGCACTCGACCTCAAGAATCCGCTGGCCAAAGACGCCATCCTCAAGCTCGGCGCGACCTGCGACGTGATCGTAGAGAACTTCCGCCCCGGCGTGCTTGCCCGGCTCGGCCTGGGATACGAGCACTTCCGTGCGGTGCGGCCCGACATCGTGTACTGCTCCGGCTCCGGCTGGGGGCAGGACACGCCGGCGGCCAAAGAGAACCGCCCGGGGCAGGACCTGCTCATCCAGGCCGCGTCCGGGCTCGCCGCCCACACCGGGCCCGCCGACGGCCCGCCCATGTTCGCGGGCACGTCGATCGTGGACGCCTCGACCGCGCTCACCCTCACCACCGGGGTGCTCGCCGCGCTGCTGGCCCGCGAACGGCAGGGCATCGGGCAATGGGTCCAGGTGGACCTGTTCTCCACCGCCATCTCGGTGCAGTGCCAGGAGATCTCCGCGATCGTCAACCAGCGCGTCGAGGTGCCCAGGTCCGCCGCCGGGATCGCCTCGCCCTGGCTGTCCGCGCCGTGCGGCATGTACCGCACCGCTGACGGCTGGCTCGCGGTGGCGATGGCGCCCTTGGAGCGAATCGCCGAGTTGGTCGAAGATCCGGAGCTGGCCGCGCTCGACGCCTGGGTGGACAGGGACGACGCCAAGCGCCGCCTCGACGCGCGCTTCCCGGCCCGCACCACCGCCGAGTGGCTGGAAATACTGCTGCCCGCCGGAGTGTGGGCGGCGGCGGCGCGCAGCGCGGCCGCGGCGGTGGCCGAGCTGCGCGCCGAGGGATCTCCGCTGGTCTTCACGGTCGAGCACCCCCGGGCCGGCGCGATTGAGCTGGTAGGGTGCCCGATCACTTTCACCGGTACGGAGTGGTCGGTGCGGCGGCGTCCGCCGCTGGTGGGGGAGCACACCGAGGAAGTCCTCGCCGAGGTGCTCGAACCGGCCGCGCTGACCCGGCTGCTGAAGGGAGGGCGCTGATGGTCGACGCCGCCGACTCGGCCGGCCGGGCGGACTCGGCCGGCCCGCTGCTCGAGGCCCGCGGCCTGGTGAAGACGTACGGGCACGTACAGGCGCTCGACGGCGCGCACTTTACGGTCTCGGAAGGCGAAGTGGTCGCGCTCGTCGGCGACAACGGCGCGGGCAAGAGCACGCTGGTCAAGTGCCTGGCCGGGGCCGAGACGCCGGACCGCGGGGAGATCCGGTTCGCCGGGCGGGCGATCTCGCTGCCCGGGCCGACCGCCGCCCGGCGGCTCGGCATCGAGACGGTCTTCCAGGACCTCGCGCTCGCGCCCGATCTCGACCCGGCGATGAACCTCTTCTTGGGCCGGGAGTTGCGGCGGGCCGGGGTGCTCGGCCGCCTCGGCGCGCTGGACCGGCGCCGGATGTGGGCGGAGGCCGCCACGGCCTTCCGCGAGCTCGGCGTTGAGCTGCGCAGCATGCGGGTGCCGGTCGCCACGTTGTCCGGCGGCCAGCGGCAGTCCGTCGCGGTGGCCCGGGCGGTGGCCTGGGCGACCAAGGTGGTCTTCATGGACGAGCCCACGGCCGCGCTCGGCGTGGTGCAGCGCGGCCGGGTGCTCGACGTGATCAGGCGGGTCAGAGATCGTGGCGTCGCGGTCGTCCTGATCAGCCACAACATGCCCGAAGTGCTTTCTGTCGCTGATCGGGTGGAGGTACTTCGCCTCGGCCGGCGGGTGGCCAGCTTCCGGGCCGCCGACACGTCGCTTGAGGAGCTGGTCGGCGCGATGACTGGCGCGCTGCGGACGGAGGATGCCGCGTGAGTGATAACACCGACATCGACACCGTGCCGGCCGGCGCCGGAGGAGTCGGCGAGACGGACCGGACCGACCGGACCGACCGGACCGACAGGGCCGGCGGGGCCGCCCGGGCAGCGTCGGATCGGCGCGGGCTCGCGGGGCTGCGCGGCCGGCTGGCCGGGGCGAACGTCTTGTGGATCTTCCTCGTTCTCGTCGGCCTGATGACGTTCTTCAGCGTCATCGAGCCCAATTTCACCAACCCGGTTAACCTGCGCAGCATCGCCGCCGACAACGCGCCGCTGCTCGTCCTCGCGGTCGGCATGACGTACGTCATCATCAGCGCGGGCATCGATCTGTCCGTCGGCTCCGTGCTTATTTTCTCCGGCGTCGTGGCGGCCAAGACCATGCTGTGGCTGGGCGGCGGCGCCGACGCCTCCGTCGGCGCCGCGAACGCGGGCTGGGGGGTGACCCTGGCCGGTTGCGCGGCCGGCGTGCTCGGCGGCACCGCCTGGGGGCTGCTCAACGGGCTGCTCGTCGCCAAAGCACGGATCCCGTCGCTGATCGCGACGCTGGGCACGCTCGGCATGGCGCTCGGCGCCGCCTACCTGATTACCGACGGCACCGACGTGCGGGGGATTCCGCTGAACTTCACGCGGACCATCGGCTTCGGTCTCGCGCTTGGCGTCGTGCCCTGGCTCTGCGTGATCGCGGCCGTGATCACTGTGCTTCTCGGCCTCGTCCTGGCCTTCACGAAATTCGGGCTGCGTACGTACGCGATCGGCTCGAACGCGGAGGCCGCGCGCCGCGTGGGGATCCCGGTGGATTGGCACCTGATCCGCGTGTACGCGCTGAGCGGCATGCTCGCGGGCGTCGCCGGCTGCCTGTCGCTGGCGCACTACACGACCACGACGATCTCGGGTCACACCACCGATAACCTGGCGGCGATCGCGGCCGTGGTGCTCGGCGGCGCCAGCCTGTTCGGCGGCAGCGGCGCGGTCGCCGGCACGGTGATCGGGCTGCTGATTCCGGCCGTACTGCAAAAAGGCTTCATCACCATCCAGGTCAACCCCTACTGGCAGTACATCGCGGTCGGCGCGGTGCTCGTGCTCGCCGTCTACTTCGACCAACTGCGGCGCCGGGCGAGGGAGCGGGGCTGAGGAGAACCCGGAAGAACGACACCTCCATCATGGCCCACATCACGGCGTACTCGACGGCGGTGGCGGCGGCAGCGGCCCGGGCCGGCGCGTACGGTATTCGACGGAGCCGCCGGCTGGGATGAGGCCGATGGCGGCGGCGGTAGGGTGCCGCTCGTGACAGCGAATCAGCGCTTCGCCCGGGCATTGCGACAGATGCGGAGCCGCGACCCCCAGCGCAGGGAGGACGGGTTCGACTTCCTGCGCGAGCACGCCGACTCCTATGTGGATGAGTTGATCGCCGAGTTCGCCGCCGAGCGGGACGACCATGGGCTGCGCTGCTGGTTGCTCGAGCTCGTCGCCGAGGCCCGGTCGCCGCGCGCCCTCCCGCTGCTCGGGAGCCAGTTGCGGGAAAGCGACGAGTCGCTGCGGTTCTGGGCGGTCCGCGGCCTGGAGATGCTCGACACCCGTGCGGCACGGGAGGAGCTCGACCGCGCCAAGGCAAACGGCTGGATCGTCTGAGCGCCCCCTCCGCCGCCCGGAGCCTGCCGGCGCCGGGCCGCCGCCCGTGGGATCAGTGCGAGTCGCGGGGCACGGCGTGCCCGCCGGCGCCGCGGAGGAAGTCGAGGTCGGCGCCGGTGTCGGCGCCCAGCACGTGATCGACGTAGAGCCGCTCCCACCCGCGCGCCGGGCTGGCGAACGCCGCCGCGGCGGCCGGCGCCGGAGCACGGGCCGCGAGCTCGTCCGCCGGCAGATCGATGTCGAGGCGGCGGGCCGGCACGTCGAGCACGATCGGGTCGCCGGTGCGCACGAGGCCGAGCGGCCCACCCGCCGCGGCCTCCGGGGCCACGTGCAAGATGACCGTGCCGTAGGCCGTGCCGCTCATCCGGCCGTCGCACACGCGCACCATGTCGCGCACGCCGCGGCGCAACAGCTTGGGCGGCAGGGGGAGGTTGGCGACCTCCGGCATGCCCGGATAGCCGCGCGGGCCGCAGCCGCGCAGCACCAGGACGGATGACTCGTCGACGTCGAGAGCGGGGTCGTTGATCCGGACGCGGGCGTCCTCGACGCTGTCGAAGACGACGGCGCGGCCGCGGTGGCGGAGCAGTCCGGGCGAGGCCGCGGCCGGCTTGATCACCGCGCCGTCCGGGGCGAGGTTGCCGCGCAGCACCGCGATGCCCGCGTCTTCTTGCAACGGTTTCGTACGGGGGCGGATGACGTCCTCGTCCCAGGTGCGGGCCCCGTCGAGGTGGTCGACCAGCGGGGTTCCGGCGACGGTGCGGGCCGCCGGATCGAGCAGGTCGCGCACCTCGCGCAGCACGGCGAGCAGGCCGCCCGCGCGGTAGAGGTCGTCCATCAGGTGGCGGCCGGCCGGTTGCAGGTCGACGAGCAGCGGGACGCCGGAGCCGATGCGGTCGAAGTCGTCGAGGGTGAGGCCGATGTCGGCGGCCAGCCGGCCGGCGATCGCGAGCAGGTGCACGACCGCGTTCGTGGAGCCGCCGAGCGCGGCGAGCGCCACGATGGCGTTGTGGAACGAGCCGCGGGTCAGCACGGTGCTCGGCCGGCGGTCCGCGGCGACCATGTCCACGATCAGGCGTCCGGTGGCGTGCGAGAGCGCCAGCAGCCGGCTGTCGGGGGCGGGGGTGCCCGCGATGCCGGGCAGCGTCATGCCGAGGGTCTCGGCCATCAGGGCCATCGTCGACGCGGTGCCCATCGTGTTGCAGTGGCCCTTGCTGCGGATCATCGACGCCTCGGAGGCGGTGAAGTCCTGCTCCGACAGCGTCCCGGCCCTGACCTCCTCGCTCAGCCGCCATACATCGGTGCCGCAGCCAAGGGGACGGCCTTGGAAGTGCCCGGTGAGCATCGGCCCGCCCGGCACGACCACCGCGGGCAGATCCACCGAGGCGGCGGCCATCAGCAGCGCGGGGATGGTCTTGTCGCAGCCGCCGAGCAGCACGACGCCGTCGATCGGGTTGGCGCGGAACATCTCCTCGGCCGCCATCGCCGCCATGTTGCGCCACAACATCGCGGTCGGGCGGACCTGGGTCTCGCCGAGCGAGACCACCGGCAACTCGAGCGGTACCCCGCCCGCCTCCCAGACGCCGTTTTCCACGCTGCGCGCCACCTCGCCCAGGTGCGCGTTGCAGGGGGTGAGCGCGGACGCGGTATTGGCGATGGCGATGTGCGGCCGCCCGTCGAAGGCGTGGTCAGGCAGGCCGCGGCGCATCCACGCCCGGTGGATGTAAGCGTTCCGGTCGTCTCCGGCGTACCACTGCCGGCTTCGTTGACCACTCATGCAACGCCCTTCGTCACCGGGTCGACTCCCCTTGCGAATCTAGAACGTGCCGGCGGCGCTGTCTGCATCGGATCCGGCATACCGCCGTCTCGTCTTGCCTCCGGCGCCCGCCCGTTCTATGACGTAAGTAAGACGCAAAAGACGCGATAAGGCCGGAAAAGTCGGGCGTGTGACCCCCCCTTCGTCCCGCGGCCCCTCGCCGTTCCCGAGTCCCCGCCGTCCCCGCCCCGTGAGGCGTCATGAAAGGACCCGTGCCGTGCGCACCTCGCTCGCCCGGCGATCGGCCCGTCCGTTCGCGTTGTTCGCCGTCGCCGCGGCCACCGTCTCCGCCGTGCTGATATCGCCCACCGCGGCGGTGCAGAAAGACCGGCCGCTCCCCGTCGATCTCGAGACCGCGACGATCGCACAGCTCCAGCAGGCGCAGCGCGACCGGAAGATCACCTCGGTCCAACTGGTCCGCGCCTACCTCGACCGGATCGAGGCGCTCAACACCCGCGGCCCCTCCCTGCACGCGGTCCGCGTCATCAATCCCCGGGCAGCGGAGGAGGCCGGGCGGGCCGACGCCGAGCGGGCGCAGGGCCGAGTGCGCGGCCCGCTGCACGGCATCCCGGTGTTGGTGAAGGACAACATCGACCTCGACGGGCTGCCGACGACCGCGGGCGCCATCGCGCTTGAGAACTCCCGTCCGGGCGCCGACGCCTTTCTCGTCGGGCGGCTGCGCGCGGCGGGCGCGGTCGTCCTCGGCAAGACCAACCTCACCGAGTTCGCGAACTTCACGACCCAGGGCATGCCGTCCGGCTACAGCGCGCTCGGCGGACAGGTGCTGAACCCCTACGACGCCAGCCAGACGCCGAGCGGCTCAAGCTCGGGGTCGGCGGTGGCGTCCGCGACCTCGCTCGCCCCGGTGACGGTCGGCACCGAGACCTCGGGCTCCATCCTCAGCCCGTCGGTCGCGAACTCCCTCGTTGGAGTGAAGCCGACGGTGGGCCTGGTCAGCCGCACCGGCATCCTGCCGATCGCGGCCAGCCAGGACACGGCGGGCCCGATGGCGCGCTCGGTGCGCGACGCCGCGACGCTGCTGACCGCGCTCACCGGCGTCGACCCCGAGGACCCGGCCACCGCGGGCAGCGTCGGCGTGGCCGGCACCGACTACACCGCCGCGCTGCGCCCCGACGCGTTGCGGGGCGCACGGATCGGGGTCGCGAGCGCGCCAACCGGAAACCAGGGCACGGCGTTCGGCCGCGCGCTCGACGTGCTCCGCGCCGGGGGCGCCACCGTGGTCGAGGTCACGGTCGAGACGGGCAACCTGCCGCCAAGCATCCTCACGTATGAGTTCAAACGGGACCTGAACGCCTATCTCGCCCGACTGCCCGCCGGGGCGCCGATGAAGACACTCGACGACATCGTGCGGTTCAACACCGAGCACGCGAGCGAGGGGACCATCAAGTTCGGCCAGACCCAGCTGATCGCGTCGAACGGGGTGGACATCGACGATCCGGCGACCAAGGCGGCCTACGAGGCCGACCGCGACGGCGGCATCGCCACGGCGCGCGAGCGCATCGACTCCGCGTTGCGGGGCCAGAACCTGGACGCGATCGTCTTCGCCGGCAACGGCTCCGCCGGAATCGGCGCCCGCGCGCAGTATCCGTCGGTGGCGGTGCCCATCGGGTACGACCCGGCGAGCGGCCGCCCGTTCGGCATGACGTTCCTCGGGACCGCCTTCACCGAGGCGCGGCTGCTGTCGTACGCCTTCGCCTACGAGCAGGGGTCGGGGCTGTGGCGGCCGCCGGCCGTCGTGAACCCGTCGCTGTTCCGCTGCGCCGAGCCCGGGGACCGCCCGAGCAGCTGCGCGCCCTGAGTTCGGCCGCAGGTCTCGGTTTGTGACTACATCCGCCATGGCCGGGAACGGCCCGATCATGGCCGAAAAGGACAAACCGTGCGATCGCCGTGCGAAGACCATGCGGCGGAGTGGTGGCACGCGAACGAGGAAAGGGGAGCGGACGTGATCGACTTGGCCGACGCCCTGGCGGCGGTGGCGCGTGAGCGTTTCGCCAGGCGACGGCAGCCCCGTTGGGTCGACCCCGCGCTCGCCACGCTCACCCATGACCGGTTTTCCGACCCCGGCTGGATCTTCGAGCCCAAGTTCGACGGGGAGCGCTGTCTGGCCTTCCGCAGCGGGGACGACGTGCGGCTGCTGACGCGCAACAAGAAGCGGGTCAACGACACCTATCCAGAACTCGTCGACGCGCTGGCCGCCCAGCAGGCGGGCGACTTCGTCGTGGATGGCGAGGTCGTCGCCTTCGACCGCGGCGTCACGAGCTTCGCCCGGCTGCAGCGGCGCATCCAGCTCGGCGACCCGGCCGCGGCCCGGGCCAGCGGCGTGCCGGTCTACTTCTACGTCTTCGACGTGGTGCACGCCGACGGGTACGACACAACGGGCCTGATGTTGCGGGAACGCAAGAGCCTGCTGCGCCGGCTGTTGTCCTTCGCCGACCCGCTGCGGTACACGACGCACCGCAGGGCCGACGGCGAGAACTTCTGGGCGCAGGCCTGCCGGAAGGGCTGGGAAGGGGTGATCGCCAAGCGTGCCGACGCTCCGTACCAGCATGGACGCACCTCGGACTGGCGCAAGTTCAAGTGCGAGAACTCCCAGGAGTTCGTCATCGGGGGCTACACCGATCCGCGCGGCTCGCGCGTCGGGCTGGGCGCGCTCCTGCTCGGCTACCACGACGCGGCCGGCGACCTGGTGTACGCGGGGAAGGTGGGCGCCGGGTTCGACGAGCGCACGCTGCGGCGGCTCGGCGGCGAACTGGCGCGCCTGGAGCGGCCGCGGTCCGCGTTCGCGCGCGGCGCACCGCCGCGCTCCGGCGACGTGCACTGGGTGGAGCCACGCCTGGTCGGCGAGGTGTCCTTCACCGCATGGACGGCGGACGGCGAGCTGCGCCATCCGCGGTTTCGGGGCTTGCGGCGCGACAAGCGCCCATCAGCGGTGGTACGGGAATGACCACGGGCTTGTTCTTTTTGAGGAGGGCTGCCGCGTTCGCCGTCGTGGTGCCGCTCAGAGCTCTTCCGGCTGCCCCTGCACGGTGAGGCGAAAGCCGTTGATGAGCTCCGGGTGGATCGCGATGATGTCGTCGGTCGAGTGGTTCACCCATGGGCTGAGCCGCCGCCGGTAGCGTTCGACCTGAGCGGTGTTCCGCAGGATGCGGGCGGTTCCCGTGATGGACACACCCCAGCCCAGCCGCCGCACCGGATCAAGATCGTCGGCCTCGTAGGCGACCACCGCGCCGGAATTGGCGTCGCCCGGCGAGACGATCATCGCACCCAGGTGACTGCGGATCACGATTTGGCCGTCATCGAGGATGTGGCCGACCGGCCGTACCGTCGGCAGCGCCCGCATCGTGAAGACGATGCGGCCCAGCGACACGCTCGCCAGCAAGGCGAGCGACTCGGCGTCCGTCAGTTCCGTCAGGTCGCGCCCGATCTCATTCATGTGCCCACGCGTTCGTTATGGTCGTCCGTCATGTGGAGTTTCGCGATCGCCGTGCCCGCCCCTCGTTCAGGTGGCCGGCGCCCATCGGCCGCGCGGAAGCCGATGCCGCCCCGTCCGGTATCGGCATACGGGTGGTCGCCCGCCTACCTTGGCGGTTCGGCCGCCGACTCCACCAGGACCTAAGGTCCCTAGAAATCGTGGCCAATGTCCCTTCCGCCGCCGACTGAACTCCATGGGCCGAGCGCCGGCCACGGCGCGAGCGCGGCCGGTTTCCGAATACCCCCACCGTGGGGGACCTATTGCTGTCAACCTGTACAAGGGCTCATTCGTCACCTTTTGAGTGGGGAAACGCCCACGAGGTTCTCTCTCGCGCCGGCCCGCCCGGGCGCGATCACCGGACCTAGAGACCGTCTGTCGCATCCGCCGGGAGCAGGCCCTGAGCAGCATTGAGGGACGGGACATCGGACGTCCCAAGACCACATCACCAGAGCGGGACCCCTACGGCCTCGACGAACTCTTCGGGCCCGACCGGCCCGGCGCGCCGGACAGGCCGGACGGCCCTGGCCGGGCGGACGGCCCACACGGGCCGGGCGAGCGTGAGGCTCCACGGAAGCGCCGCAAGCGGCGGCGCACCATCCTCATCGGCCTCGCCGTGTTCGTGCTGCTGGTGGCGGGGGGCGGCGCCGGCCTGTTCTTCGAACGGCAAAACGCCTACGACGACAACATCACGCGCATTGCCGGTGCGCTGCCGAGCTACGCCAACCGGCCGGCCGCCGGCCCCAAGGGTGTCGAGAACTGGTTGCTGATCGGCTCTGACACCAGGGCCGCGGGCGAGCGGCCGGGCCAGACCAGCGTGGGCGGCCAGCGCTCGGACACGATCATGCTCGTGCACCTGCCCAAGGATCGGAAAGCGGCCTACCTGATCTCGATCCCGCGCGACTCGTGGGTGACCATACCCGGCCGCGGCAAGTCGAAGATCAACGCAGCCTTCGCCTGGGGCGGCTATCCGCTGCTCATCCGGACCATCGAGTCGCTCACCGGGGTTCGCGTCGACCACTTCGCGATCCTCAACTTCGAGGGCATGCAGACGATGACCGACGCACTCGGCGGAGTCGACGTGCACGTGGCCAAGACCGTGACCGACCCGATGCACCACCAAACGTGGCAGGCCGGCGTCAACCATCTCGACGGAGAACGCGCCCTGTGGTTCGTCCGCCAGCGCTACGGGCTGGCGGGCGGCGACTTCGACCGGATCAAGCGCCAGCAGGCCTTCCTCAAGGCGCTCGCCAACAAGGCGGTCAGCCGGGGCACCTTTACCAACCCGCTGAAGCTCAACGCGTTCTTGGAGGCGCTGACCAAGTCGGTCAGCGTGGACGACACGGTGGGGATGCGCCACCTGCGCTCGCTCGCCTTCGGCGCCCGCGGCATGCGCGCCGGTGACATCGCGTTCATGACCGCTCCGACCAGGGGCACCGGGCGCGTGGGCACGCAAAGCGTCGTCTTCCTCGACCCGGTGAAGGGCAGGGCGCTGTTCACGGCGGTGCGGCAGGACAGGGTCGGTGATTACCTCAAGAACCGCCAGGCGACGAACAACGTCGACACCGTCCGCTGAGCGGCACCGCTCGCGCCCGGACGTGCCCGCTCCGCCCGGGTCGGTCCGGTCGCCGCGCGGTGGCCTTCGGGTCTCGCCGGGGCGATCAAGCTGGAGCCCCTTGGCCGTCCGGGGCCGGGTGTTCGGCGAGCAGGCGGGCCAGCTTGGCGTCTGCGAGGCGCAGCAGCGAGGGTACGGCCTCCACCACGATGTCAAGATCGTCGGCGATGTCGCCTGTGCTGGCGCCCCGCTCGCGCAGGATCAGCGCACGGGCATAGGCCTCTGGCAGCAGCGGTAACGCATCGGCGCGATCCATGACTGCGAAGTTTACGGGTCGTGGGCGCCGCTGCCCTGAGCATGGCCGTACTCAATGCGGCGGAGTCCGATGCCTACACCGTCCCGCGCCGGCCCGCACAGTCCGTACCGCAGCCGCCTGATCATGGATCGTCGGGGAAGAGCAGCGCGGCGAGATCGGCCCGCCCGCCGATGCCGAGCTTGCCGTAGATCTGGTGCAGGTGGTTGTCGACGGTGCGTTTGGAGATGACGAGCCGCTCGGCGATCTGCTGGTTGGACAGGCCCTCCACGGCGAGCCGGGCGATGTCGCGTTCGCGGGCGGTCAGCTGCGGCGCCTTGAGGTCGGCTACGACCGGGGTGGTGGCGCCCTCGCAGCGATCGAGGAGCAGCGCGACCTGTGTCCGCAGCCGGCGGGCGCTGGCCGTGCGGCCCTCGTGTTGGTGCACGGTGGCGGCCCGCGCGAACGCCTCGGCCGCCATCAGGTCGGCGCCCATCCCGGCGAGCGAGAACGCCGCCCGCTCCAGGTACTCGGCGTCGCCGCGCACGGCGGCGTCGGCATGGGACGCGAGGGCGCCGACGAGGCCGGACTCGCAGGCCGCCGCCAGCGCGGCCAGTCGGTCGGCGGCGGTCACCACCGCCGCCGTCCGCGCGGTGCTCAGCCGGATCACGTCGTGCAGCGCGAGAGCCTCGAACGGGACGGCCTGCTGGCCGCGCGCGAAGTCCGCGGCGGCGCCGGCCAGCTCGATCGCCTTGGCGCGGTCGCCGCCGGCCGCCGCGACCGCCGGCCGGGCGAGCTCGACCCATGGCTGGAACAGTGCCTCGCCCCGCAACGGCGACAAATCGGCCTCGGCCAAGCTGGCGGCCGCCGCGGCGGCGGCCCCGATGAGCGCCTCATCGTGGGCAAGCTCGCCGATGACGAAGTTGTGGAAGTACGACAGCGGCTGGCGGCCGTACTGCCGCTTCGACTCCCGCGCCCAGCGAGCCGCCGTGCGCACCCCCCCGCGCAGCCGCCCGACGTGCGCCCGCAGCGCGCACGACAGCCGCATCGGCAGCTCCCAGCCGGTCTCGACCGCATGGGCGTAGAATCCCGCCGCCTCCGCCTCGGCTTCGAGGAGCCGGCCGTCGAAGATCAGCGCGTACGTCCGGAAGGCCCAGCGCGTCTCGGCCACCCACGGCACCTCGTGCACCCACTGGGAGATCGGTTCCGTTGCCCGGTCCAAGACGTCGATCGCCTCGGTCACCCGGCCCGTATGACACAAGAGCATGCCGTCCAGCACCAGCGCCTGCGCGTGCGTACGGGGTCTGAGCCGAGGCCGGGCGAGCAGTCCGGCGAGCCCCTCGGCGGCCCGCCGAGTCTCGCCGAGCAACGTCCAGAAGACGTTTTCCAACAGCTCGATCTCATCGTGCCAGAACGGGTCGGCGATCTCCGCGCGGGCGTGGCCCAGCGCGGCGAAGGCGTCCTCGACGCGATCTTGACCCCAGAACAGGATGTAGGCCATGCCGAAGGCGATCTCGCCGCGCTGCGCGTCCGGCATCGGCAGGTCGGCCAGGCGCGCCATGACCTTCTCGGCCTCATAACTACGCTGGTCGAGGAAGAGCGCGCGCCACAGCACCTCGCCGGCGGCCGTGCCGCCGCCCTCGTCCAGCGCCTTGCGTGCCAGCCGCTCGGCCAGCGGCAGGTCGAGCACGGCGAACGCCCGGCGGGCGGCCGCCACGAGCACGTCCG